>NZ_JBHMIS010000008.1:0-220941 GCF_048060415.1 Micromonospora sp. LOL_024 | reverse complement strand
GAAGATCGGCGATATCGTCGCCGCAGCCCTGACCATCCTCCACATCGAGCACGGACGAACCACCTGAAACGGCCACTACCCACGGTTACGGCCCGTTACTCGGAATGGCTCAGTAACTGTTCGGACCCGCCAGGCGCGCTACCGACTTCGCCGATTGATCCGCCGGCAGAGTCTTCGTTCAGTGAACAGAGGAGGCGGTAGGCGCTTTCCAGATCTCCAACCAAGGCCTCGTCGTAGTTTTGCACCAACATGTCCGATATGACAGCTATCCAGCCATCTGTGCACCCGAGACGTAACGCGGCGTGTCTCGCGCACGCCACTCTGCTGCCGAAGGCGCCGATTGGTGCAAGCGCCCTCGGCGTGAGTCCCATGACCAACTTGCGAAGCGGCACCCGACCGCGACCCGGAGTGCCGGGGTTATTGCTCGGCCAGGTCCGGGCGCCACATCGTGATCTCGTCGTCGAGGTCGCCGTTGCGGATGTCGTTGAGGGCGACCATGTATCCGACCTCGGTGGCGTCGATGAGCATCCTCAGGACCTCGGTCGGTGCGTCCTGGTAGCCGTAAGCCGACCACACGTTGGCCATCGCCTCGTAGGCCCGCCGCACGTCGCCCGCGCCTTGAGCGGTATTGCCGTGGAGGTTCGTTACGGCCTCGGACCAGCCGATCACATCGCGCTCCGAATAGGACATGCATGAAGTATGCGCGAGGTGATCGCTGCGCGGGAGCCCGCCGTAAGCAATGGGCGAGCCTTCACCGCCGCGGCCGAAGCGGGGGGTTGCCAGGTCTGCCCGCCCCAACTGCCCGGCATGAGGGTTACCAGCCTCGCTGGGCCTGGTAGGGCGGTAGCTGGCCGCGGAGCACCTGCGCGAACTCTGCCCGCAGTCTCGTCAGGTCGATCGGGCGTCCGGCCATGCGTTCGCCCAGCTCGGCGATCGGCCATGTCGCGAGGTGGCCGAACCTCGCCGCGTATACCGCGACGGTGTGCAGCCCGTACCGGTCCGAGTAGTCCATCAGCGTGTACCCAAGTAGCTGGTCGAGGTCGGTGCGCGCCAGCGAGGCAGCACGAGTGCCATCCGCACGGGGCTTGCCTCCCTGGCCGGACTTGATATCGACCAGCATCCCACCAGCGATCAGGTCCGCGTCAGCCTTCAGGTCGGCACTGCCGTCGAAGGTCATGCCGGTCGTCACCGGCCCTGGCGGCAACTCCGACAGCAGCCGCTCGGCCGCCAAATCCCGCATCGCGACCAGGTCGGTCACCTCCGCGTCGGTGGCCAGCCCCAGCAGGTCCGCCGCCCTGCTCGACTCGCTCAGGTGCATGAGTCGGGAGTGCTCCACCGACGCCGCTCGATACAGCTCCACGAGAAGCGCCAGCGCATAGCACACCCGCGCCCACCATTCATCACCACGGTCAGCGAACCCTGCCGGCCGCATCCGCAGTTCCACACCGCCGCCTTCAACGCGGCGGGGTGTGTCTCCGGCCGCGAGTTCGCCAAGCAGTTCCCGACCGGCCCGCACGCACGGCGCCCGCCCCGACAACAGCCCCATCAGGGGCAGGGCGATCGACGGGTTCGGGTCGACGAGCATGCGCAGCCAGAAGTCGATCGCCGCGCCCTGAGTGCCTGGTGCGACTCCGGGCGGCATGGCCAGTCGCTGCGGGCCAGCCGCGACTCGGAACTCTGCCTGGATTTCCTTGTACGCCGGGAACCTCGTCCGCAACCAAACGGCCACCGGACTCCGGGCGTCCTTCACCTCATACGTCAACGCGGACATGACCGGAAGCTACAGAAAGCCACCGACAGAACGCCGAAGGTGATCGCCGATCGTATGCGAATGTGAACCCCATTCTTCGTCCTCACCACCTGCGGCTCCGCCAGCCCGCAGGGCTACGTCCATCCGACTCGCGCCGGCCCGCATCCTGTCGCCGCTCCCAAGATCACATCAAACTCACCATCCGCCCTGGTGTCGGAATTCGCTGTCGGACCTGCTCGACACAGGACTCATCGACTGCGCTGGAGAAAGTCTCCGGCTCTCAACGACAGGGTCGGCCGGAAGGAAGGTGGCTGGGATGGTTGCCGAACCGCCCGGCGGTCAACGGTGGACGCAGACACTGCCGGACGCGGCAGTCCGAGGAGTTGATCGGCAGCCGTCGAGCCAAGTACCTGTCTGCCCTCAACTGGACGTCGTAGGCCGCCACCGGCGAACAGTTGCCGCTGGCCGAAACCCGATGGCGGTGGGCGCGGCTCAGCATCTCGGTCGCATCCTGCTGGTGGTCACCGGTGACACCGCTGACGCGCTGGAGAGTCATAGAGGTCGTGGTGGCGACTCAACCGGGTTACGAATCATGACTATGACGAGCACCGCGGCATGTGCCGTCAACGCCGGCGTGCGGATGCCGATTCCGCCTGGCGTGGATGCGGTGCCCGGCGCGAGCCTGGCCAGCGACGGCGAGGACTTGCATGTCTGGTTCAGCGGCGTCAGCGCCGAGGGGCATCGGCGACTTCATCACGTGGTCCCCGCCCAATACCGTCGTCGGTCTGGAGCCTCTAGCTGGTCAAGTGCTCTCGCTTTCGGTGCTGCGACGGCGGGACGGCTGGTGGATGTGGTACGTCATCCACGGCAGTCGAGGGCGACGTGTGTTCGTAGCCGGCTCCGACGACGGGCTGGTGTGGCAGCGTCTTGGGGTAGCCCTCGACCATGGCGAACCAGGCAGCGCGGACGCCGACGGAGTCGACTGCCCAGCGGTTGTCGGCACCGCCGACGGCATCTTGGTCATGGCCTACGGTGCATGCAGCTCGCGCAGCGTCGCGGCGGCGGTCTCCCGTGACGGTGTCACCTGGCGCAAGCTCGGTCCGATTCTGCACCGCCGGCTCACCGGTCCGGACTCCCGCCGTGTCTGGTACCCAGTGTGGCTGCCCACCGGGCCGGACACGGCTGACTTGCTCTACGCAGGGCAGGACGATCATGGCCGCTGGAGCCTTCTCACCGCCGACCGGATCAACCCCGCGGCGCTGGCCTCCCGGCCCAGCCCTCTCCCCCTGGCCACAGCGGTCGACGCCGCGATCACCCACATCCGCGTCGCCGTCACCGCCGATTACCTGGTCGAGCCCGACTATCACCGGCCCGCTCTGGTCTACCGGTCGCCGGACGGCCGGGTCGAGCAGCTGCGACCCAGCACCAGTCCGGTGTTCGCCGTTCGAGACGGGCATGACCACCCCGCAGGTGTGGTGAAACTCGGCCGGGACCGGGCGAGCGCCGAGCGGGAGTTCTCCGGCCTGCAGACCCTTGCCCGCTTCTACCCGGTCCCTGCGGCGACACTGCACTATCGGCAGGGTCGGGCCGCACTGGTCATGGAGCACCTCGACGGGGTACCCCTTGCCGGGCTGGCCGCCACCGATCCCGACCGGTTCGAGACGGTCCTGGGCGACATTGCCGACCACCTGGCCACCGCCGCGCAGAACACCCTCATGCCGGCCTGTGACCTCGACGGGCCGCCGGATCACACCGAGGAGACCCCGGCCGTCCTCGCGGCCTGGGCGGCCGAGCTCGTCGCCCGACTCCGTCCGTGGGCCCGGCACCGGATCACTGTCGACGGTGACCCGCTCGACTCCACCCTCGCCGATCTCTTCCACCTCACCCACCACAAGCTCAGGCAGCCGCCGCTGTGGGTCGTCCACGCCAGCGGCGACCTGCATCTCAACAACGTGCTCGTCGCTCGCGACGGGCGCCGATGGTGGCTGATCGATTACGAGTACGCCGGGCTGCACGATCTCGAATACCTCCTGGCGAAACTGATCACCTCGTGTGTCAAGCACACGGGGCTGCTCATTGCCCACGCCGCGACCACTCACCATCATCTGCATCTCACCACCTGCCTCGCGCATCCGCTCGCCCGCCGGGTGCTGAGCATGGCGTGGCTGCTGGACCGGCTCGCCGGGCTTCCGGTGGATCGGGAGCGCCTGGCCGCCCATCTGCTGCCGCTGCTGTATTTCCGGTTCACTCCCGAGAACGACGCAGACCCGCCAGCGTTCGGTTTGGCCGCCCTTGTCCTGTCCGCCGACGCGATCCTCCACCGGAGTTGACCTGACGCTGCAGCCGGATCTGTCACGGGGGAAAGAGCATCCGGTTCGAGCATGCCCTCGGCCTGACCGGGTCGGTGGCCGAAGCGGGCGGCTCAGGAAACTCGCAGGTCAGGTCCTTGACTGCGGCCAGCGGCGGGGTGAGCATCAGGGGTGCGGTCCACGCATCGGGCCGTGTCGGGAGCCAGCGAGGTGATGGTCCGCGCGCTGGCCGGCATTCCCCGGCGGCAAGGTGGAACGCCCGACAGCGGCCGGGCCCGCCTCGACCGCAGACCTATCAATGAGACGTGTCGTCCCGAACCCCGTGCTGGGGCGGGGCGCGGCCACTTCCCCGGACGGGAAGTTCGAGGGCCTGCGGTGTACCCGCGTGCGACGTGGTCACCGCGCCGAGAAACGCCGCTCACTCGTGTCCCTGACGTGCGCGCACGCCCGTGAACCTCTGTCGGTAGCGCGACTGGCGTGCGCGCATGCCGGTGCTTCCCGGAGGGAGGTGCACACCATGCCGAAGGAGACCCCAATGACCCGCGAGGCGGCCGACCGGATCCGCGAGGCGGCCGAGCGAGACCCGCACTCGCCGACTGCGCAGGACGGATTCCCCGACCGCGCCGATCGGGCCGTCGACCGCAACGAGGACCAACAGGACCCAGAGGAGGAGTAACCCAACGCGTGTGGGCCCGGCCACCAGGCCGGGCCCACACCCGATGGACGCAGCGCTTACGTACGCCGGAGCACCGTGACCGTCCGTGAGCTCCGCGTCTTCTGCCCGCACGCGGCGCCTGTTGCAGCGACGATGGACGCATGATGCTGTTTCCGCCTGCGGCGCTGCTGCTGGACTTCGGTGGCGTTCTCGTCGAGTCGCCCCGCCACCAGCGGACCCTTCCACCCGACCTGGTTCAGCGGCTGCACACCCTCACGGGACACGCCGTCCCGGTCGACACGATTGTCCGGGACATCACCAACGGAGCCCGTCGGTATTCGCGCTGGCGCGATGACACTAGCCGGGAACGGGGTCCGCGGGAGGCGAGCCACGACCAGGTCTGGGACGAGTTCATCACCGTGGGCTGGCCGGAGGCGGCACGGGCTGCCGTGCGGGCGGAGGCGGTGTCGTTGAGCTACGCGTGGGCGTGGGGCGACAACTGGACCGTACGCGACGGCATCACCGAAGCACTACAGGCAGCGGCGGCGGGTGGGATTCCGATGGTCGTGGTGAGCAACGCGATCAGCGGGGCCGCTCACCGGGACTTCCTCGCCTCCGTAGGTCTCGGGGCGCTGTTCGCCGCCGAGTTGTACAGCGACGAGATCGGGGTACGCAAGCCGAACCCCGAGCTGGCCTGGCGCGCGGCGGACACGATCGCCGCACCGATCGGGAAGTGCTGGTTCGTCGGCGACATGATCGACCGTGACATCGCCTGCGCCCGCTACGCCGGAGCCGGGGCAGCGATCCTCATGCGGTCGTCCCGCACCGCACGGACGGTGCCCACGTCTGGGGTCGAGCCGGATGTCGTCGTGGACGACGGGTACGGGCTGCGAGACCTGCTACGCCAAGCTGGGCTGCGCTGACTGCCGAAGCCGCACGGGACTGCCGAGCCCACGAAACTGTCCGGCGGACACGTCGGCTACGGCGTGAGGCCGTGCAGCTCGCGGCGGGCCCGATTGAGTAAGCCCACGAGTGTGCACGTCACGTCGGCTGTCGCCTTGGGGACAGGTGGCAACGAATGGGCGTTGTCGGCTGTGGAAAGACGGTTGGCTAGGGGTGGCCGATGGTGTCCGTCAGGTGGAGAAGGAGAGCGCAGGCGAGTAGCAGGACCACGAAGCCCGTGAGTGCTCGGGTAAGGCGGCGTCGATACAGCGCCCACGTGAGCGGTGATGCGCCGCCCTTGATCAGTGCCGCGTACAGCACCAGCACCCCGACAGCTCCGGCGATCAGCTCACCCACGACCGCACCTGCTTGCTCCCAGCGGTGCAGCGAGGACGTGCACACCACCAAGGCTGGTGAGACAGCGTGTGGCGGCGGGGTGTTGGCAGCCGGCCGGCGGGGTGTCGGTGTCCGGGGTGCGGCGGCTGTCGGTGTAGAGCCGGTAGCTGTCGGCTTCAGCGGCGATCGCGTCCCGGGCGTGGGGCCCCAGGAGCGGATCTGCGGAGGGGACGGGACCGGTGATGGCGGTGAAGGCGGCGAGGAGCTGGCCGGTGTTCGGATCGATGGTGAGGACGTCGCGTCGTGCCACGCCGGAACGATCGGTGTACGGCAGGGCGAGATCAACGCCGGTCCGCCCGACGCGGTCGGTGACGCCGGTTTGGACGAGGAGGCCGGGTTGCTCGGCGAGGAGCCGGAGGAGCGCGGCACGGACCGGGCGGGTGAGGGCGTGACGTTCGTAGAGCATCGCGACGCCGCCGATGAGGTGCCCCGGGCGGTCCCGGTCGGGGCCGGCGGTGATGAGCAGGTGGGACCGCAGGTCGGTGGCCCTGGTCGGTGGTGGCTGGTCGAACCGGTCGCCCCCGCTCTGGCCTGTCCAGCTGTGGTCTGGACCGTCCGGGGTGCAGCCGGTGGTGCTGATCTGGGTGCTGACCTGCCGGCCGTTCGCGGCGTCGTCGGTGCGCCAGAGTTGGTCGACGCGGATGCGCTGCGGCCATCCGGCCGGTCCGGGTGGGCCGGTGATGTCGCGGTACCAGGTGCGGCGTTCGACGTACTGGTACCTGCCGCTGGTGGTGTCGGCGGGTGCGGTGCTAAGGCTGCTGGCCAGACGGGTCAGCACCGGGCCTGCCGGAACCCATGGCGCGCTGGTCGGGGCCGGAAGCATCGGCGACGGTGCGGCAATGTCCCCACGGTCGGAGGCCGCGTCCCAGCCTGCGGGGATCTGCGTCGCGTCAGCGGTGCGCTGGTGCGGGCCGGTGTGGATCAGATAGGTGAGGACTGGTGTCATGGCGACGGTGAGGGAGACCAACGCCGCCGTCAGTCGTACCGTTCGGGAGGTCCGCGGTCGTCCTGGCGAGGCTGGCGTACGGAGCGGAGTCACGGGGTGTTCCTCATCGTTGTTCTCGGTCGTGGTTATGGGAGTGGTGGCTCGCTGCTGCTGTGGCAGGCGTTGTCAGTCGGCCACGTCGTTCGAGAGGGTGGGCGGTAGGAGGTGAAGTAGGTCGCCGATGGCGTGGGTGACGGTGGGGTACCGGGGCACGGTCGCCGGGTGCGGTGGGATATCCGTCGGCTGGTGGGAGATCCAGATCGGAATCAGGCCGGCTGTTTGAGCGCCCTGGATGTCGGTCCGCCAGTTGTCGCCGATGTGCAGACATCGTGTGGGGTCGACGTTCAGTGCCCGGCTGCAGGCGTGGAAGGGAGCGGCGTGGGGTTTCGCAATCCCGCTGTCCGGAGCACAGATGACGGCGGTGACGAACTGGGTGAGGCCGGCCCTGCTCAGCTTCTGCTGGATCGAAGCGCGCGGCCCGTTGCTGCAGACCGCGATCGGTACGCGGTCTGCCAACGTCCGTATAAGGCGGTGGAGTTCCGGGTCCGGCTCAATTTTGGCGAGCTGGGTGGCGGCGCACGTGTGCGCCAGCCGGCCGAGGTCGATGCTGTCGAGCGTGACACCGATGCTCCGCAGCGCTGTGCCCCAGAACCGTCGACGCAGGTCGTGCAGGCTGTGGGTGCCGGTGTCGGCGGGATGCGTCCAGAAGGTTCCGAACGCTTGGTGGTAGGCAGCGGTCAGCTCGTCCGGATCGACCTGCGAGGACAGTTGAGCTGCGAGTTGGCTTCCTGCTCTGACGCCGTGGGCGAGGCTCGTACTGGTGTCGACGAGGGTGTCGTCGACATCGAAGCTGACGGCCACGGGCGGGCGCAGCGGCGGCGAACCGAGTCGCGTGCGGAGGTAGTCGGCCAGCACCGGCAGCGTGTCGGTGGAACGCCCGAGGTCGTGGGTGGGTGTAAACAGGCGACACGCTCTCGTCGCTAGCGTGGGTGTCATCGCCCCACGCTCATTGCGGATCGGCGGGGTGCGGGGGTTTTGAAGCGGGCGGACCAGGGTGGGGTGGTCGTGCCGAGGGCGTGTTCGGCGAGCCGGAGGAGTTGGATGTCGGAGGTGCCGGCCGGGGCGAAGATGTGCAGGGCGTCTCGGAGGTAGCGCTCCAAGGATGATTGCTGGGGGTGTAGGCCGTGCGCGGCGTGGATCTCCATGGCGGTGCGGGCGGAGTCGATGGCGTACTCGGCGTTGATGAGTTTGGCGTTGATGAGTTCGGCGTCGCAGGGTTGTCCGGTGTCGAGCAGGTGGGCGGCGTGGTAGACGGCCAGTCGGGCGGTCATCAGCCGGGATTGGATGGTGCCGAGGCGCTGTGTGACGACTGGTAGGTGGGCCAGCGAATCGCCGTATCGGTGCTGGCTGGTGGTGTAGGCGATGGTCGTGTCGAGGATCGCCTGGTGCAGGCCGAGGGCGACGGCGGCGAGGTTGGGTCTGCCGTACAGGATGCTGGGGGAGTAAGCGACGTCGAGACCGTCGCCGTCGGTACCGAGCCGGTTGGCCGCGGGGACGCGGCAGTTGTCGAAGACGATCTCGCCGAAGCTGAAGCCGTGCAGTCCCATCGCGGGTTGATGTGGGGTGAGGTGTACGCCGGGGCGGTCGGCTTCGATCAGGAACGCGGACAGGCCACGGGAACCGGGTCCGGTGCGGGCCACGACGCCGTGCAGGTCGCCGATGTGGCTGTTGCCGACGAAGGTTTTGGTGCCGGTGATGAGGTAGTCGTCGCCGTCGCGGACGGCGGTGGTGGTCATGCCGAGCACGTGGCTGCCGGATCCGGGTTCGGTGACGGCGATGGTGGGTAGGCAGGTGCCGGCGGCGATAGCGGGTAGCCAGGTCTGTTTCTGGTGGTCGCTGCCGAAGTGGATGATCTTCGCGGTGCCGAGGTGGGATGCCTGGATCATGGCGCCCATGGCTGCCGAGACGCGGGACAGTTCCTCAATGATGATCGTTTTGGCGAGGTGGCCGAGCCCGAGTCCGCCGTAGGTCGGGTCGATCGTGACGCCGAGCCAGCCCTGGCGGGCGATGTGTCGGGACAGTTCGTGTGCCACGGTCCGGGACGTCTCCAGGTGCGGGACGTGGGGTGCGATCTCGGTCTCGGCGAACGCGCGGACGGTGTCGCGCAGGCGGGTGTGACGGGGGGTAAGGCGGTAGCCGGTGACCATCTGCCGATCTCCTCGTGAGTCGCCCACGGCGTCCGCCAGTGGTGGCGGCGGGGTACGCCGCAGGCAGAAGGCCCGTGGTGGGGGTGCTGTCACAAGCAGTTCCGAACGGATGTGCCGCCGGTCGGGGCGGCACGACGAGGTGTGGATGTCCCGTGGGGTCGGTGGCGTGTTCGGGCTGGTGTCCCGGCTATCGCGGGTGGTGGTCGCGCCGGTTGATGTGGGTGGACAGGTCAGCGGCCCAGGCTTTGATGGTGGTGAGCCCTTCCTGGCCCCAGGTGCGGGGTTCGGGGCCGACGACGCAGATCGTGCCGAGGGTGGTGCCGGTGTGGTCGATCAGTGGAGCGCCCATGTAGGTGCGGATGCCGAGTTGGTCGACGACCGGGTTGCCGGCGAATCGGGGGTAGGCGCAGACGTCGTCGAGGACCAGGGCGCAGCGGCGGTGCACCACGTGGGGGCAGAAGCCCTGGTCTCGTGACATGCGGCGGCCCGGTTCGACTGGGGTGGGCGCCGACAATCCCGGCGGGGTGCTGCGGCCGGTGTAGAGACCAGCGAAGAACTGGCCGTGCTCGTCGAGGAAGTTCACCATCGCCCAGGGCATGTCGGTGATGTCGGCAAGGTTGCGGGCAAAGTCGTCGAAGTCGCGTTCCGGTCGGCCGAGGCCGAGCGCGCGAAGGCGCTGGAGTCGTTGTGGGGCCTGCGGGTCGGGCGGGGTGAGGGGTGGAGGTTCGAAGCTGTCGGTCATGTCGGGTTGCCTGCCTGTATCGGGTAGGTCCGGGCGGGGTGGGTGAGCAGGGTCTGCACGAGCGTCAGCAGCACGACGGTCGCGGACCGTTGGTGGCGGGCGTCGCAGGTCACGATCGGCACCTCGGGGCGTAACCCCAGGGCCTGGCGTACCTCGTGCGGTTCATAGCGGTGGGCGCCGTCGAACTCGTTCACAGCGACCAGGAATCGCATCCGGCGGGACTCGAAGAAGTCCACGGCGGCGAAGCAGTCCGGCAGGCGGCGGGTGTCGACCAGGACCACCGCGCCGAGCGCGCCGTGGCACAGTTCGTCCCACAGAAACCAGAACCGGTCCTGCCCGGGTGTGCCGAACAGGTACAGCACGGTGGCGGGGTCGATGGTGATGCGACCGAAGTCCAACGCCACCGTGGTGGTCGCCTTCGCCTCCACCCCGGCAAGGTCGTCGACGCCGGTGCCAGCGACGGTGAGCAGTTCCTCGGTACGCAGCGGCGTGATCTCGCTCGTGGCGGTGATGAAGGTGGTCTTACCGACCCCGAACCCGCCCGCGATGAGGATCTTGAGGGCATGCGGGAGGTGGTCAGAGTCGCTGTTGTAGGCCGGCAAGGAGTCTCTCCAGGATCGTTCGGTCGGTGGGGTCGGCGGCGGGGCTGGGTGGGCGGGTGCGGACCGCGCCGACCGCCACCAGGTCCGACAACACCACCTTCGTGACCGCCGCCGGCAGCCTCATCCGGGCGGCGACCTCGGCGACTGTGGTAGCCGCGCCGCACAGCCTCAGCGCCACGTCGTGGTCCGGCTCCAACCGGCCCCTGGGCCGTACGCCGGTGGCCACCACCCACGACAGCAACTCCATCGCCGTGGTGGGTCGGGTCCGCCCCGCGCTGACCGCGTACGGGCGCACCAGACGTCCGGCCGCCTCGTCGAGCCACGCCTCCTGATGCGCGCCGCCGGCCGTCATCGCAGGGCGGGGGACGGCAGTACGGTGCCCCGGGCGGGTGTCGCCAGGTACGGCCGCACGCTCTTGACCATCTGGGACATCTCGTAGCCGAGTACGCTGACGTCGGCCTGTCTGCCTGCCAGCACCGCCAGCACCGCGCCGTCGCCTGCGGCGGTGACGAACAGCAGCGTCTCGTCGAGTTCGGCCACCACCTGCCGTACGCCGGAGCCCGCGTCGAACCGGTCCGCGGCGCTGCGGGTCAGCGAGAACAGGCCGGAGGCGATCGCCGCCAGATGATCCGCGCTATCGTCGGTCATTCCGTGGGCCGCGCGAGGCAGCCCGTCGGAGGACAGCAGCAACGCGCTGCGGGTATGCGGCACCCTTTCCACCAGGCCGGACAGCAGCCAGGCCAGTTCCGATCCGGACGCACTACCAGTCATCGCACAACTCCTCTTCTCGACATCACACGGTCAGTGGTCATGAACCCGGCCGCCCGCTGTGCTGCTCGGCGTCGGCGGAAGCGGCGCCGCGCAGGAAGTCCGCCATCAGCGTCGGGCTGTGCTCACCGGACGGCTGGTTCACCGCTGCCGGACGGTGCTCCCGCAGCGGTGCCGCCAGATGCGCCTGCCGCTCGCGGCGAGGCAGCGCAGGGCGTGTCCCGCTCGCCTCCTGCATGTGCCCGGCAGTGGTGGCGTCGTACCTCGCCGGCAACGCGCCTCGGGGCGCCCCCTGCACCTGCCCCGCAGTCGGCGGCGAAGGGTGCAGTGCGCTGGCCGGGATGACCGCGACACCGAGCGTGGGTGATGAGATACCTGCCGGTCCCCCTCGCGGCGAGGGGCGGCCTGCGTCCGCGGCGGCCGGCTGGTCGGCCGTCCGATCCCCGAGCAGGTCCACCGGCAGGATGACCACCGCCTGCACCCCGCCGTAGACGTTGTTTTGCACCCTGACGGCGATGCCATGCCGGCGGGCCAGCGCCGAGACCACCCAGATCCCGATACGGCCGTCACGCAGCAGATCCGCGACCTCCACCCGGTCCGGGTCCGCCAGCAACGCGTTCACCCGATCCTGCTCCGCATGAGGCATCCCCAGGCCCCGGTCGTCGACCTCGACGGCCACCCCGGCCGCCACCCGTCGTGCGCGCACCGTCACCTCCGTATGCGGAGGCGCGAACGTGGTCGCGTTCTCGATCAACTCGGCCAGCAGATGCACCACGTCAGCGCCGGCGTGCCCGCGTACGGTGCCCTCCACCGGAGGCACCACCCGCACTCGCGCGTAGTGCTCCACCTCGACGATCGCCGAACGCAGTACCTCCATCAGCGGCAGCGGCCTGCTCCACTGCCGCCGTGGTACGGCCCCGCCCACCACCGCCAGGTTCTCGGCATAGCGGCGGATACGGGTCGCCAGATGGTCCACCTGGAACAGACCCTTTAGCAGATCAGGATCCTCGACTTGCCCTTCCAGAACGTCCAGCAGCTGAATTTCCCGATGCACCAGACCCTGCAACCGGCGGGCAAGGCCGACATACACTTCCTGCTGCGCCACCACCATCGGCAGACCCCCAGCAGGCGGGACAGCCACCACGTTGCGGGCAATGGACCGGGCCAGCCCACCAGCGCGCACCGTGGCGCCCGCGACGACCACGACGCAGGCACCGACCGCGACCATGAGCACCAGCCAAGCCACGACTGGAACAGGCCCTGCCGGCAGCGTCACCGCCCAGAACGCGACGCCCAGACCGATCACCGCCACCACCACGGCCGGTGCCACGGATGACCACAGCAACCCGCGCCGCGGGCCGTTATCGGACTGCCCGTTGGTACTGCCGAGCCGGACTCGCAACCCTGCCTCCCCCGGTAGGTGGTGAAAGCAGCTGCTCGCACCACCGGCTGCGACCGAGATCCTCCGGAGTAGCGGACCGTCCGCCGTACCGGTGGGTTCTGCCGTCGCAGCGATCGATGTCGGGTTTCAGTTATCGTCGAATCGCGTCGCCGCCGAGGAACACACCGATCGCTACGAGCACGACGGCGCCACCAGTGTGACCTGGGCGTGGCACGAGGCACCACGTCAGCCGGTCACCCACCACGTCCTCGCCCGGCTACTCGCCCCCGGCGAGCAGCCGAAACGGGTCACGCTGCTGTACCGCCCGATGACCGCCGGGCAAGCCGCCGGCGAGGTCGAGCGGCAGGTCAACGCGGCCCAGTTCCGGTCCGCCTACCGGCGAGCCCGCAAGCTCGATCCGACCGCCCGGGACATCGCCGACCACGAGCAGGCCGCTCAGGCAGCTCGCGAAGAGGCGCTCGGCGCAGGTGTCGGCCTGGTCAGCCTCTGGGTGACCACCACCGTGCTCGATCCGGCCGACCTCGGCCGGGCCGTCGCGGATGTGGAAAGCCGCGCGGAGACGTGCAAGGTGCGGCTTCGCCGCCTGTGGCGTTCCCAGGCGGCCGGGTTCGCCGTCACCCTCCCGGCCGGGATCTGCCCGCCGGTGCTGGCCCAGCAGTGGCCGAACTGACCTTCCTCCCTCTTTCAGGAGCATTCCCATGGCATTCGCAGATAGTGACGTGTCCGCGCTCGGCCCGATCCCCCCGGCCTGGGGATGGCGCCACCCGGGTGCCGGGCGCGCCGTGCATGTAACGGCCGGTACCGAGTACCAGGCCACGACCGTGCAGGCCGCCGGCTTGTACCCGTTCACCGCCGGCAGTGGCGCTCCCCTGCTGGGCGTGCCGATCGGCCGCCACCAGCTCTGGGGTGAGTCCGTGCTGCTCGACCCGTTCGAGTGGCTCAACGCCGGACTGATCACCAACACCGGGATCTTCGTGCTCGGCCAGCCAGGCGCAGGCAAGTCCGCACTAGCCAAGCGGCTAGTTGTGGGAATGGCGGCCACCGGCGCCCAGATCTTGATTCTCGGTGACACGAAGCCGGACTACAGCCGGGTCGTGCAGCACCTCGATGGTCAGGTCATTCGGGTCGGCAGGGGTCTGGACCGGATCAACCCGCTCGACGCCGGTCCGCTCGGCACCGTGCTGTCCAGGATGAGCGGACCCGACGCCGACCAGCTTCGCCTGGAGGTACGCGGGCGGCGGCTGACCCTGCTCATCGCCCTGTGCACGCTTGTGCGCGACGGTGGGCAGGTCAGCAACACCGAGGAGGTCGTCCTCGGCAGGGTCGTCGACCTGCTCGCCGAGCGGCGCACCGGAGATCCGGTGATCCCCGACGTGCTCGCGGTGCTTGATCAGGGACCGGACACGATCCGCGCCGCGGCGCGGGCTACCTCGGCGGCCGACTACCGCCGCCGGATCGACGACTTGGTCGCCACCCTGCGCCTGTTGTGCGAGGGCACGCTCGCTGGTGTCTTCGACTCCGCCACCTCCACCCCGATTGATCTGTACGCCAAGGCGGTCAGCATCGACATCTCCCGGGTGGCCGCCGCCGGCGACAAGCTGGTCGCCGCGGCGATGCTGTCCACCTGGAGTTACGGGTACGCGGTCATCGACGCTGCTGCCGTGCTCGCCGACCAGGGCCTCGCTCCCCGACGGCGACATCTGGCGATCATGGACGAGTTGTGGCGTGCGCTGCGGGGAGCGCCCGGGTTGGTCGAGCCGGCCGACGCGCTCACCCGGCTGTCGCGCAACCTCGGCGTCGCGCAGATCATGCTCACCCACTCTCTGGACGACCTGGAGGCGCTGGCCAGCGACGAGGACCGCGCCAAGGGACGCGGCATGGCCGAACGGTGCGCCATCAAGGTCCTAGCCGCGTTGCCTGGCCGGGAGCTGGACCGGATCAGCCAGATGGTCCGGCTGTCCGTGCCCGAGCGGGACATGGTCGCGTCCTGGGCCGCCCCGGAAGCAATGGTGCCTGGCGCCATGCATCCCGGTCGCGGGAAGTACCTCGTCAAGACCGGCGAGCGGGCGGGGATGCCCGTCGCGCTGCACCTGGTCGGCGAAGAACTCGCCCTCTACGACACCGACGCCGCCGTACGGGCAGGTGCCCGATGAGCGGCATCCGCAACCAGCAGCCGATCTACCCACGCGGTAACGCCGGCGGATATCCCCTAGCCCCGTGGCTGATCCTGGGAGCCTGCGCCGCCACCGCAGCCTTGACCTGGCTGGCGTGGATCGCCGGCCGCCTCGCCGCCCTGGCCGCCGGCCGCCCCTGGGACACCGGCCCATCCTTCGGCTGGGACTTCACGAAGCGCCTGCTTGACCAGGACTGGCAGCATCTGTGGCCCGGCGTGCCGCCGCTACTGGTAGCGCTGATCTACGCGCTACTGCTCACCATGACGGTCGTGCCCGGCTTCTGGGCGTGGGCGTGGTGGCAGGCCCGCCGCCCGCAGGCCGGAGACCCGCTGCCGTCCCTCGCCCGCACCCGCGACGTCGACGAACTCATCGGCGCGACCGCGCTGGCGCGGGCACAGCGGCTACGGCCAAGTCTCGCCGGACGTGGACCCAAGCAGGTGCAAGCCACCGCGATCGGCATCGCGCTGGGACGACTCGTGACCGGGGGCCGCCGCCGCGGGCCGGTCCTGCGGTCCAGTTGGGAAGACGTGCTCCTGGCCGTGATGGCGCCCCGGGCCGGCAAGACGACCAGCCTCGCCGTACCCCCGATCCTGGACGCCCCGGGACCGGTCCTCGCCACCAGCAACCGCTCCGACCTGTGGGCCGCCACCGCCCGAGCCCGCGAGCGGGTCGGCCGGGTCTGGACGTTCGACCCGCAACGGGTAACCCGTCAACCCCAAACCCTCTGGTGGAACCCCCTGGCCACCATCACCGGTGTCGAGGAAGCCGCACGGCTCGCCGACCATTTCATCCAGGAGATCCGGGGCGTCGGCTCCTCCGACCCGTTCTGGCCACTGGCCGCAGGCGACCTGCTCATGTGTCTCTTCCTCGCCGCCGCCAACTCCGGCGGCACCCTCACCGACGTGCAAGCCTGGCTGTCCGACGTGACCAGCCGCGAGCCGGTCACGCTGCTGCGGGCCGCCGGGTACCCCCAGGCCGCCCGGTCGCTCGCCGGCCGTCAAGGAGGGGCCCCGGAAACCAGAGACGGCGTCTACGAAACCGCGCGTACGGCCGCCCGGTGCCTGTCCGATCCGGAAATCATGGCCTGGGTAACACCGCCGACCAGCGCCCTGGACCGGCTCGACGTGACCACGTTCCCCGGCTCCCGCGACACCCTCTACCTCCTGAGCAAGGAGGGCGCGGGCGCCGCCGCTCCACTGGTCGCCGCGCTCACCGACGCCGTGTTCCGCACCGCTGTCGTCCACGCCGAGGCCGCCGGTGGCCGCATCGACCCGCCCGTCCTGGCGGTATTGGACGAGGCAGCCAACATCTGCAAGATCAATGACTTGCCGCAGCTCTACAGCCACCTCGGCGGTAGAGGGGTCATCCCGATTACCATCATCCAGAACATCGCCCAAGGCCAGGGCGTATGGGGCGAGCGCGGCATGACGGCCCTCTGGTCCGCCGCCACCGTCAAGCTCATCGGCGCCGGGCTCGACGACGCCCGCCACGCCGAGGACATCTCCCGCCTGATCGGCGACCACGACGTCGCGACGACCTCGATCAACCGCGACGGCAACGGTCACACCAGCTACTCCACCAGCGCCCAACGGCGCCGGATCCTCGAACCGGGCGACCTCCGCGCCCTCAAGCGGGGGCGGGCGATCCTGCTCGCGACCGGCGCCCGAGCCGCCATGATCGACCTGATGCCGTGGTATCGCGGCGACCACGCCGACATCATCGGCGCCGACACCACCGCCACTGTCGAGGCCATCACCCGCACCGCCCGCGAGGACCTGGGCACCGACCACCTCGGTCCGTCGGGTTCGGACTCAACGCCGTCCACCGACCGCGGAGACCTGTCATGAAGGGCCACTCGTCCCGGCTGTCGGCCGACCTGCGCTGGGTCGAGGCGATGCTCACCGACCTACAGCGGCAGATCGACGAGCTCGCCGGTGAGCTGCGGGCACTGTCCCACCTCGTACATGTGCACACCCTCGCAACGCTGCGGGCGGACACGGACAGCACGGTTGCGCCGGCCACGCCCACGGAGGCCGACGATGCCCGGTGAGCGGCCCGCCCCGCCGCCGGAACGCCTCTACGCGGTCAACGCCGCCGCCGCGCAGTTCTACGCCAGCCGGCTGCCTGTCTCGCGCAAGGCGGCCCGCTACCTGCACGGCCACGGCATCAACACCGCAGCGGACCCCACCGGCCCCTGGCAGGTCGGCTACGCCCCCGGACGGTGGACCGAACTGGCCACCCACCTGCGGGCAGCGGGATTCACCGACGAAGAGGTGACCAGCGCCGGTCTCGGTTTCATCCACAACAGGAGCGGACACCTACTGGACCGCTTCCGCGACCGGCTCATGTTCCCCGTCACCGACGTACACAACCGCGTCGTCGGATTCACCGCCCGCGACTTGGGCGGACGCGCCGAGGCCAAGTGGCTGAACACGCCGGAGACGGCCATCTACCGCAAACGCCTGCTGCTGTACGGTCTCGGCCAGCAGCTCGCGAACCGGCCCGCCGGTATCGGCGACCCGATCGTGTTCGTCGTCGAGGGCGCCGCCGATGTCCTCGCGATGCACCGCTTGGCCGCCGCGCACGCCGCCATCCCCGAGACGCAGCCGCTGTACGCGGTCGCACCGTGTGGCACCAACCTCACCCGAGATCAGCTCGACCTGATCCAACAAACCCTGCCAGGTGCCCACCTGATCCTGGCCTTCGACGGCGACGACGCCGGACGTCGAGCCGCCGACCGGGTGTACCCGGTCGCCTCTCGATGGCCCGGCCATGTCTCCGGAGTACGCCTGCCGGAGGGACAGGACCCTGCCGACATGCTCGGCGCCATGGATCCCGTCTGGGCGATCAGCGAAATCATCGGCGCCATCCAACCCCTCGCCCACGTCCAGATGACCAACACGCTCGACCGGCTGTTCGCCACCAAGCGGATCACCGATCCGGTCCGATTCGTCGAAGATCGGATCACCGCCTACCAGGCTATCGCCGAGCTGTTCGTCGACGCCCCACACGCCACCCGCAACATGGCCGAAGCCGCCGCCGAGCGGCTCGGCCTGGCCTCGACCGACGTCGCGCGTGGGGTCATCGAGGCATGGAGTGCCCGCACCGACACCCCCGGCGGAACCGACCCTCCTCCGGACACAGCCGCCCCGCCCTCCACCGCTGAACCGTCGGCAGGCCCACCAGCCGAGGTCCCAACGCCCTCCAGCCCTTCTCATGGCGTAGCCGAGACGGACATCACTGTCTCGGCCACAGCTCACAACACGGGGAGTCGCCGCGCCGGCACCACTGCCGCGATCACACGCCACGACCCGAGCAGCGGAATCACCGTCTGGGCACTTGCCGACGGCATCGGCCGCCACGCCCAGGCCGCGACCGCCGCGCAGATGGCGGCCGACATCGCGGCGACGGTCAGCCTGCGCTCCACGCCAGCGGCCGGGCTACACGCCGCGCGGGCAGCGATCAATGCCTTCTACAGCGGGGCCCACCCCAATCAGGCGGGTGACGCCTCCGTGCTCGTCGTCTCTGCGTACCCATCCCCGACACACCGTCACGGCGTACGGTGGGAGCTTGCCTGGGCCGGCGACTGCCGCGCCTACACCATCCGCGCCGGCCAACTTGCCCAGGTCACCGCCGATCACACCGCCGCCCGGCAACGCCGCGATCAGGGAGAGCACCCATCGCCCGGTATCGCGGACGTGCTGCTCACCTCCAGCATCCGCGCCGGCGATATCAGCGTGTGCCCTCTTGACGAAGGGCCGCTGCTGCTGTGCAACAAGGGCGTGCACCGCGCGATCCCCGAGCGCCAGCTCGCGGCAGAGCTGGCGGGCATGAGCGATGCCCAAGCCAGCGCCGACCGGCTCGCCCGCGGGGTCGGGCAGCACGACGCGCGAGATGCGACGGTCCTACTCATCCACGCCCGATCCGCACCACCGGCTCTGGTCACCACGACCAGAACCAACGCCCACGCGACGGTGACGGCGTCAGGATCCCCGGCGGCCCTGGCCAAGACCTCCTTCACAGACGCAGGAACCGGACCTGCGGCGGTCACGACGCCGCAGGCCGAGCCGGGGCGAGGGTTCGGTCAGCCGGCCGCCGGCCGGCGACGCTGACCGACTGCTGCCCTGTGAGTCCGATCGGAAAACGCAATCGGTCCCCGGGAAAGACCCGGGGACCGATTGAAAGCCTTGTTTCCGGCGTCGTAGCCGCCCTCCGCACCGCCCGCGCACCCGAGGCAGTGTTTACCATGCGTATGCAGGGAGACAACCGTGCGCGACTCGCACATCGTTCGGGCGAGCTGACAAGGCGACGGATGCCACGTTCAGGCGCCGAAGCAGGTGAACGGTGCCCACACCGATGCCGGTGCACCCGAGTCGAAGGCATGTCCGACAGCGGTACCAAGTGCTCGCGTAGGCGTGGCACTCGGTAGTTCTTCATGGAAGCGCTTCATCAGCCGGACTGTGCGTGGAGTGTCTGGCACCGGCCACAAGGCGGCGACGACGTTCCGGGCTGCCCCTGCCAGCAGGACCGCAGGGAAGCCCAGTTGCTCGCCAGGCAGATCAATGCCAATGCCCGCCAAGTCGCAGGCAGAGAGGACGACCGTGCAGCCAGGCAACAAATCCTCGGCCAGTACCGTCTCCAGGCTCAGCGCTCCGCCGAGAATCAACGCGGACTTCAGTGGTGCGTACGGGGCGATGACGCCGTGGCAGGCCAAGTGCACGACAGCGCTGCTACGAAGGCGGCTCAACAGCTCCGTGCCGGCAGATTCATCCGGCGGGCGACCGGAAACAGTACGCAGGCGACCATCCTGCGAAGCGAACACGGTCGACTCGCGAAAAATGGTGGGATCCGTGCCATAGACCGCAGCGACCGCCTTAGCCTCGTCGACAACGCAGGGCAATTCGTCGTCGCCCGAGGAAGGATCGGCTGCAACCAATACCTTCCCCTTAGCAGTTGGATACTCGCTAGCCATCACCAGGGACCGGGCGGACGGGGCAATCGTTAGATCAAGAACCGAGCAGGCAGGGCGTCCTTCCACCATGGCAGTATAAAGAGGAAGCTGAGCGAACTCGCCAAGCGGGATCACGGCTACGGGCCGCTGCGATAGATCGGGCCAGCGGTCCAGAATCGGCCGCCACACCGTGTCACCTACCCAGGCCAGCAGCTGCTCGATGTGCTGAGAAAACAGCCTTCCGCTGACCAACCGAGATCTCCGATCGGCGGCGGCCTTGTGTAGGCTAGCGACCTTACTCGCAACCACATCGACGTCGATTCCGGGCAAGCTAATGCTGCTGGATATCTGCCGAGTGGGATCGTTCAACGCGGACTCGTCGAGCAGGACGGCCACGCCCTCAAACAGCCCACCGCTCACATAAAGCAATGACCGCCCACTGAGTCGGATCGCCTCCAGGGGAGCGACAATACCGCCGACCATTGCCACTCGGCCGCCTCGCCGATCCTGGTCAATGGTGGCGAACTCGCGCCGCGCCGACTCCTCAAGCCAGCCGTTCATCTCCTCCGGTTTGCCGCGGAACTCCAGTGGGCCGAATGCAGCCGACGTCTGCGCGAGCCGCAGCCGGGTACCCATAAGGTCTTCCATATGTTCCAAGTCCGCCATGGAGCGAGAAGCCATGGCCATGAGGGACCGTTGCAGCGCCCGTTCTCCCAGGCGCAGAGAGGTGATTTGCTCCGCAATCACTGCGACGTTCATCGGTACGCCCGCCCGATGGGCGGCGTACGCAGTCATCTCCGCTCGCCGGTAGAGGTCCTTGGCGAGCACCTCCATCAGTTGAGGATCGGACTCCGGACCCTTCGCGGTCTCCAGAAACCCAATTGCGGTAGAGGCAATCCAGCCGAGCGCCATCACCCGGTGCCAGCTGCCCGACGCCATTTCTGGGACTATGGCGATCTTCGCCGTCGCATGGGCGATGATGGGCGCTTTCGGGTCGGAAACGAACAACGGTACAGCGTCCTTGAGTAGCTCCCACGCTCTGTCGCGAATCTGCCTCCACCGGTGGGTCTCTTGCGCGGCCACGGCGTGGTCGATTTGCTCCTTCAGCTCCAAATACCGGATTTCGAGCGACTTTTTGCGGCGGAAAAGTTGCATAGCTGCACCACCCCTGCCTGTCGGGTGAGGGAGTAATCACTGTACGGTTTGTTGGTGACCAAGACGCCCCTGCACCGCGAGGATGTCGACGATCTATCGGGCTTAGCGGCCCGGGTACTGCGGGCTCGGCTGACCGCCGCCGAGTGGCGCGAAGTTGCGGCGGCACTGACCAAGCTTCGATCGACACTCGACGATGGGTCCAACCAGGACGTGCTGCGGGCCGCAGGCGCGTTCGACGATCTGTTGTCCGTAAGGGTCCGAGCCGAGCCCGGCACGCCGCCAGTGGACGACCCTCCCGACGACGTGGTCGACCTAATACATGATGTAGACACGGCTGTGCGAGCGTGGCTCGCTGGCGTCCCGCCTAACGATGATCACTAAGCCCGCTCTCCTGCTCTACGCTTTCGTCGCGCTCGACGGGACACCCGAGGCGACGCGGCGTGGCTGGCACCGATTGAGCGAACTGTGGTCGGCGGCACGCACACTGGGTGCGATTACCGAGCCGAGCCTCGGTGAGTCTGCCCCAGCGCACCTTCCTGACCTTGCCACGGACGGCGGCGGGTTTCGGGTGGTGGCCTCGGCTCGGCGCGGCACCCCAGGACGGACCAGGTCGATGTTTGTGTTCACCGAGCATGGCGTGGCCGGTTTGATCGCCGCCGTCTCCGCTGACCGCGACGGCTTCGAGGGCTGGAATGACCTCGCCGACAGTTGGTCTGCTCTCGCCCAGCCCCACACAGACCTGCTCGGCACCACGGCGGTTCTGGTCGGACTTAGCTCGGACCCCAATGGCGTCGACCGGATAGGAGCCACGAGCAGACAGATTTCCAGCGTTTTCGGTGGCCTCGAACACGTCTCCCAAGAAGGAAGCGGTCCAGGTGGCGCAACCCTCTGGCGCTTCACGCCGGCGCTGGGCCCTACACAGGTGTATGCCCTCGCCGCACCGGAATCCGCCGAGGACCTGGTTGACGCCTGGGCCTGGGCCACGGACGGTAGACAGGGCCTCATGCCGTTCACCCGTTACTGCCTCAACCTCCACCGTGCGGGGCGCCAGCTCAGCATCTACCGCGCCCTTCGTCCCGCCGCGAAGCTGGTCGCCGATACCGACGAAGCCAGCGGAATTCTCCTGCGTGAACTCGGCCGCGAAGGCCGGCACGGACTGGATACCGCTGCCCTTGTCGCCGCTGATGAGCGAATGAGACTAGACCAGCTGGCCAAACCCGGCCTGGTCTGGCGAGTAACCCGAATCCTGGAAATGGCTGAGACCGTGCGTACGCTTCGGGGCAACGCACGTCGTCACCAGCTCAGCGAGCCCAGCGGCATGTTCGCCGACGACGACATGGAACTATCCCGGTTTGTCGACACACTCGAACGCGAGGTTGTCTTCCTCGAAGCCGTCAACCGCCGCATCGAAGCCGTCCACACCGCTGCGGTCTCCGCGATCACCATAGCCATGGAACGTCGCCGCGAGCGGGTCACGCTGATGCAGACCTCACTCCTTGGCGCACTGCTGATGGCCCTCGCCGCCATCCAGTCTTTTCAGTACACGGCTCCGATCGACGATCGGGCCAAAGGTCCACTTATTGGCACTCTCAGCGCCGCCGCCTTCGCGCTCCCTTTCCTTGTCGTCCGCTGGAGCGGGATGGTAACGCACCGGGACCCCTACCAGTGGGCGGATCTCCTCGCTGCCGGTCTCTTCGGCGGCACATTGGGCTGGCTGGCCACCACGATTCTCTGGACTGTCACCACCCGGGGAGTCGCTCCATTTTGGAGCACCGCGACGGCTAGTGCCATCGGTGCGGCTTTCGTTGCCTGGCTCACCTGGCAACTCCTTCGCCAGCGCCGGCCCGTCAGCAGCTCGTCAGGCTAGGCCAAGTTGACTGGTACGGCAGCTGCCATTAGCTGCCTGACCAGGGTGGACATCCGCAGGTGAGTGGGTGCAGCCGCCCTGATGGTCATGTGTTTGAAGACAACATGATCGATGGTGGCTGCGGCTGTTAGCATAGCGGCTGGTCGGGGTGCACGCGGTTGCGGGCCGAGTTGTTGGAGCGGCTGCGGTCGCGTTTCGTGTGGACGCAGACCTGACAGCAGGCAGGACAGTATGTGTGCACGGTGGTTGGTGGGTTGCCGAAACGCAACGGGTGGACTCGGACCACTGAGGCGAGCGGAACGTCACACCAACCTGTCCGGCAACATGGTCTCACCGGTGCGAGTGATCGTGGCGGCTCGGACGTGGCAGGGCCTCCCGTGCAGCCCGGTCAATCGGGCCTTTCGCCTGCTGGCTCGGTGCCGTGTGGGCGACCGCCGCAAAGGCGAGTTTCGCCAGGCGTGGTGCCGCGCGGGGTAGCTGCGACGGCGTCGATGTCAGTGCGGAGGCGCCCACAGCGGCGAGCGCTGACCTCAACCGGTAGACCTGCTCGTCGTCTGGCTGCGCAACGCACCATCGGGCGACAGCGTGGTATACGAGCGACCTGGGCACGCGTTCGAGTTGCCGGCGGCCGAGAACGAAGAAGTGGCGGTTTCGAGCGGCCGTCTGGGTTGCCACACGCAGAACCTCCGACAGTGACGGGAGCACCGCCGCCAGCTTGTCGATCGCTTCGAGTCGGGACCCACGGCTGGTGACATGGCCTGGTCGCGGTGGCCCGGGACGGACCCATCCTGTCACCAGATCAAGCTCACGCGCTGTCTGGGCTGCTGCCGGACCGTGTGGAGGCGTGCCGTGTAGCTGACCGGCCGCGTGGGCCGCTGCGCTCCACGATCGCCAGTCCGCTCCAACAGCGCCGGGTGAGGCGAGTGCGCTGACCGCGAGTGCCGCTTGGGTCGCTTTGGCCAGGTGCATGACGCGCACCTCGCCGGGGTTGCGGTGCATCCAGTCTCGCGCCGCGACCATCGAGCGCAGCGCCGACACGCCATCGCTGATCGCCCGGCGACCTGCCGGGACCGGTGGCGGCGGTTCCAGCAGGTGCAGCAGTGATGGAGCGTCGCCGGCGTCCGAGATCAGCTGGTGCACGACCTCGGTCAGGTAGCCGTTGCTGGTCCAGCGGGCCTCGTCCGCCACCGTCTCGAAAGCGCCGTACGCGAGTCGATGGCTGCCGGACAGCCACTCAGGTAGCCCTGCGTCGACGGCCAGCATGTCGGTGGTCAGTACGGCGATGTCGGCCAAGCCGGCTTTTCGCCCGGCACCGGCACGAATCGCCACGCCCTCCGCCGTCAGCGGCTCCCGGACCGGCGGCGCGTGACCGGCCAGGATCTCCCCGGCCACCGCGATCGCCTCCGCCGCCGACTCCAGATGGCGCCCGACCCGGCAGATCGGGGCCGTGGCGGGGGCAGCCTGCCGGTCGCTGCGAGCCGCGGCGGTGAGTCCCAGGTAGAGCCGTGTCGCGTGGTCCCCCGCCTGCATCCGCAGAGCGACATCGACGGTTCCGCGGTCGATGTCGGCACGAGCCGGTTGGCCGCCGACGACCAACTCCACGAGCTTGGCCAGCCGGGCATAGACCCGCTGCCGGGCCACGACGGTCGCTCCGACGTCGTCGAGGGTGACCGCCGGATCGGACGGTAGGCGTGCTTGCGCGCGGGTGAGCTCGTCGTGCGCCCGCGACAGCCAGTTTCCGTACGTCACACCAGACCTCGCACCGCAGCGTTCAATCGCTCGGCTGTCGCGGCGTAGGCGAAGCGGCGCTGGGCCGACACCTCCGGCTGCTGACTCGCCTGGTCGTAGCCGTCCCCCAGCACGGAGACGAGGCGGATGAGGGTCCGTTGCGTTGTGGTGGACGTGATCGAGGACCGCGCCGTGGTGACGGTGACGGCGATCGGTGCCGGTTCGGGGTACAGCTCGGCGAGCGCGGTGAGCAACTCGAACCCGAGCAGTGCCCACTGCTGGGAGGGCACATCCGGAGAGTCGAGGGCCAGACTGGCCAGTCGCAGGCCGGCTTGCGCCTCCGTCTCGTCGGCAATTCCCCGTTCCTTCAGAAGAGTGATGGCCTGCTGCAGCGCGGTGATGTAGTCCATTCCCGCATCCTTTCCACGGCCCAGAACTCTGTCCACAACGGCAGCGAAGCCCTGTGGATAACCGACCGAGGCGCGTCGCGTCCGCCCTCGGATGCTCGTACCGAGCAGTTGTCGGCACTGGTCAGGTGAAGCAAGAGCTGTTATCACAGAGGCCGTCGCCAGGTTCAAGGTCGAGCCCTGGCAGGGTTTGCTGCGCTTCGGGGATCGCTTCGGCGAGAGGGCGGTTGTACCGCGTCAGCCAGACCGGATCTCTGCCGAGCGTGCTCCGCCGCGCGTTCAGGAGAGTTTCCAGGTCGCAGGCCGAGTGGAAGAGGCTCGGCCGATCGCGCCGCATCTCGCCCCAGCCTCGGGGCGTCTTGAGAGGGCAGAACCAGCACGCGGACTTGGGTGGAACCGGGAGTTTCGCCCTGGCGATGATGCCCGCGCAGTCGTGGCGGCGTAGTGGAGGATCGTGGTCAAGCAGGGGGTACACCGGGATCTCGTACGGCATCGCCTGGCGTCTGTTGACCCGTTCGATCTCGTCCAGGCTGATGCCGATGCCCACCGTCGCAGGCCTGTCACGGCTCGCGCCGTGCTGCTTCAACCACTTTCCGATGACCTTGATCTTGAAGTCCGCGGTACACGATCTGGTGCCGGGTGCGCCGTTCGACATGCGAACCGGGATGGGCAGGCTTCGGGACCCTTCGCGGGTGAGTCGGCCCCACAGGGTCTCGACGGTGCCGTCGCGGCGTGTGCGGTGCAGCTCGTGAAGCTCGATGCCGTGCGCCGCCGCGTACGGCTTGGCGTACCGCTGGAGGTACTCCAGAGTTGCTGGGTCCTCCGAGTCGCGACCGGTGTTGGCGAAGAGGAATGTGGGAAAGTTAATCTTTCCGGTGGCAGCGAGGACCAGCAGCGCCGTCGACTGGACGCCGCCGCCGAACGCGACCGCTCGGATCGGGGCGGTCATCAGTCCCACCACCCGTCGGGGGCGGAGTCGGCGGTCGCTGACGGCAGGTCGATGTGGCGGGCAGCGCGGTCTTCGTCGGCGGCCCTGCACTGTTTGAAGGGTCCACTGTCGCCGAGTAGTTCGTGGATGTGTCGATCGACCTCGACCGACCAGCCGGACATGCCGGTCGGGGCGAGGCGGCTGACTTCCCAGGAGCGCCAGAGCAGTTCGAGGCGCCAGATGGCCTCTGCGTGGCGCCACCACTGCGGGCACCAGTGCCAGCGTTGCCCGTCGACGCGCCACGCGAACATCGGGAGGAACAAGCCGGTGACCCAGGCTTCGACGGTGGGAAACCTCAAGGCGGCTGGCGCCTCGGTGGCAGCGGGTGCCTGGTCGTCGAGCCGCTGAGTGAGTTCCGCGACCTGGGTCTGCAAGGTGGCGACCATTCCGGCCAGGTCCTCGTCACGGCGGCTGGTCACCAGGTCCTCCTCTGGGCGGGATGCGCGGTCGGGGTACGGGCTGGCATGGCGCTCGGGTGGGCGGTGAGTGCCCGCTGCGCGGGCAGGGCGAAGGACTCGGCTGTCAGCCGTGCCGCCGCTGGCGTGGTCGCGTCGTGGGCGCTGGCATCCGCGGCGAGGTCACCGGCGCGGCCGGTTGCCGCGGCGGCGGCGGCGCGAGCCGCCTGGTGTTCGTTGACCGCGGTGGCGGGGTCGTCAGGGGTGGCTGCGGTGGTGGCCGCGGTGCGCTGCTCGGCCTCGGCCCGGTCGAGGAGGGTCTCGATGTAAGCGAGTGACTGCGCGGACCAGCCGCTGTCTTCGAGGTTGCGCAGCAGTCGGGCCCGGCCAACCGGGTCCAGCGTGCCGGCGAGCCGGGTGATTTCCTGGTCGAGTTCTTCACCAACTTGGGTGAGAACGCCGGCGGTGGGCGCCCGGCCCCCATGTGGCCGGGCGGGGCCGGATCCGGACCAGACGTAGCGGGCCGCGTCCGCCATCGCGTCCTGGCGTGACAGACCGGCATCGCGGCCCCGGCGGTAGAAGTCGATCAGGCTCGGGGCGCGGCGGCGCAGTTCCTCTTCGGCGGCGGTCAGCACGGTGGCGTCGGTGGGATTGCGGTCGGCGTTCTGGGCCGCCTGTCCCCAGTGCCGCGCCACCTCCACGAAGGGCAGGTCCGCAAGGTAGCCGCGTAGCCGGCCCTCGTCCCCGGCGAGACGGGCCCATTCCCTTTTGCGTCGGGAGGCGTCCGCTGCGGCGAGCCGCTCGGCTTTCCGGTTCGCCTCCTGCTCGTCCTGTTCCCGGCGTGTCTGGTCACGTAGTTCCTGTTCGGCTCGGTTGGCTTTGGCGCGAGCGTTCTCAGCGGCCAGCCGCGACCCGGCCTCGACGAGTACGCCGAGGGCCATGAGCCGTTCCATCGCGCGCTGGTTGCCCTCGCTCCAGGGATCGTGATGCTCGGGTTCCATATCGGCGACGCTGAGGGGCACGGGTTGTCGGCGGCGCTACCGGGAGCGGCTATGGGCGGACGGCCGGGCCGACCGTAGCGGGGCTACGGGTAGCGGCTGGTCGGGTGCCGGTGTCGCGGGCGGACGACCGTGCCTGCCAGCCGAGGCGTGTAGGCGCGCGGCGGCATTGGAGGCCACCGCAGCTTGGCTACGGCGCTGCTGGGATTGCCGGAGAGCGGCGAGGTTGTCGGCGAAGCCGGCCAGCAGGTAGACGAGTTGCAGCGCGGTGGCGCCGGTACGGTCGCTGCTGAGTTGTCCCATCAGCCCGACCAGCCGGGCGAGGAAGCGAAGGTGCACCGCACGGGCATCCGCAGCCGGGAGCAAGGTTGGCCGCCGCCCACCGATGGCGCGGTGGAGAAGTTCTGCGGCGTCGGCCAGGCGGTGTGCCTGCGGTTGCGGGACGGTAATCGCGGTGGCGGTCAGGGTGTCGGCTACGGCATGGGCCATCTGTGCGGACAACGGTTGCGCTGGCCGGGCCAAGTCGTCGGCGGCGTTGGTGATCGCGTCGGCCGTTTCCTGCCACAGGTGTTGCCGCTGCTCCGCCGTCGTGGGCGTGGAGGTCCCGGACGGTCGGGGTGCCTGGGCCCAGCGGGCACGCAGGTGCGTCAGGGTCAGGTCGGGGGCGAGTTGACCGCCGCCGAACCAGGGCAGCGGATGGTCCCTGCCGGGCAGGGCGGAGAGGCTGACGGCGTAGCCGGTGACGCTGTTGTCGGCGCGGCTGCGCCGGAGCCGCACCCGCAACCCGGCGGCCCGTAGCCGGTGGACGAAGTCGTCTTCGTCGGCGGCGACGACCGCTGCTGAGCGGACCTGGCGGCGCAGCCGCTCATGGGCCGAGGGGGACGTGGCCCGGCGAGTCGCAGCGGCGCGCGGAGTGCCGGGCGTGGTGGTATCTGGTCCCGGCGGAGGTGTTGCGAATCCGAGTGGGTGTTCCAGGTTGCGGGTGGCGTGCGCGCAGCGGTGCCGGTCGTCGCTGGCCGGTTCGGTCCGGCCGTCCTAACGCACGAGAGTGGCGACGACGTCGACCCGTGCGTGTCCGTGCGCTACGGCGATCCACCGCACGGCGTTGCGGTCGCCGTGGGGCGCCAGGCCAGCCTCGTCGAGGAGATCCCTGACGGCGGCGGCCCACTCCTGGTGAGTGAGCCGCCGTTCGGTGGCGTCGAGTTCGAGGGTGCATCGCCAGACGGGCCGGGTCGGCGTGGTGGCGCCTGCCCTCATCGGTTCGGCGAGCAGTGCGGCCAGGCGAGTGGTGTCGTACCCGCCTGGTCGGGGCGCTGGCTCCAGATCGGCCAGCTCGCCGCTACCGGCCCACGCGGCGACCAACTGGGGTGCCGGGTCGGTCACAGTGCGGGCGGCGTACGCGCTGCGGATCGCGGCGCCTACGAAGGTGCCACGGGCGTGCACTCGGATAATCATCGAGTGATCCGGGTCGCGGCTAGTCAACCCCGAGGAGCTTGAGCAGGGCCGGGACGCTGACGAGGTAGCGGCGACCGATGCGCAGGATCTTCACCGGGAACTCGTTGGTCTTGGCCAGCTCGTACGCCTTCGTTCGGCCGATGCCGAGGATCTCCCCGGCGGTCTCGACGTCGGTGGTCATACCGAGGGCACGCACGGCCTGTTCGGTCCAGACCTGGGACTGCGGTGTGGTCGCGGTGCTGGTCGTCATCGGTGAGTCCTCCCGCTGCTGTCTGGTGCCGACCTGTGGGTCTGCGACAACAGCGACGGTGCCGATGACGGGGTGGCGCCAGGGCTACCCCCTGCGATGTCCTGCGCTAGGCGTAGCTAAGCCGGGCCAGGAGGCCCGGCACCCCAGCCAGCCGCGGTGTTACGGGCAGCTCGGGCTCATCCTCCGGCGTCCGGTTGCGCGTCCTGTTTCGGTCGACCGGTGCTCGACGCCGAACCAGTGCGGTTGTTGATCCAGCTTTCGACCCGGTGACGTTTCCAGGAGCGGATGGTCCCGCGACGGCCGGGCTCCTCCAGGTCTGGCTTGATCAGGTAGCCGTCCCGGTCCTCCTCCCAGGCCGGGACGCTCTTCTCCACGTACTTGGACCAGGCTCCGTGGGTGACTCGGATCAGGGTGCGGAATTCCTTGGCGTTGATCAGCTCGTCCGGGTCGCCCTCCAGGCTGACCTGGTGCACCCTCGCCATGCGAGCGGTCCGCTTGGCTTGGAAGTATGAGGCGTTGAACACGTCGAGATCCTCAAGCGCGTACCACTCCTGGCCGTCCACCACGTCGACCGGCTCGCGCCAGCCGGTGGTAGGACGATGCTTCGGTGAGGCGACCCGATTGATGGTCTCCAGGCTCCGGTTGAGGTACTCCGCGGCCCCGCGACGGTTCGTACAAAGGCGGTCGTTGACCACCCGTAGCTCCACGCAACCCCCTGCGTTCACGTCCCGATGTGCCCCGGCGTCGCCCGCCAGGCAGCCGTTTCCGCTTCCGCTCGCCGCAGCCGGGCGGCTCCGGTCGCGGGTAAGGGTCACTGTACCGGCAGCGACGTCACCGGTTGCTTCCGCTGCTTCCGGAAGCACCACGTCAGTACGCATCATGAACCGTCCTCTGCAAACGTGGGCAGGCGCGATAAGCATTCGCAGGAGCCCGGCGAGGTTCGGCCCTGGCCTGGCCGGGCGGCTGATCCAATGGGTCCAGCGGGGCTGTGCGGGCAGGAGATGGGGTCCGCGCTCGGTGTAAGTACGGGCAACGCCTCCCGGACTGACACCGGGAGGCGTTGCCAAAGTGCGGGGACTTGCAGATCAGGTGCCGGCGGTGACGAGTTCTTTCCGCGATGCCGCAGAAAGCACGCTCCGAACCGTCCGGTCGGTGACGCCCACCAAGGTCGCCAACTCCTGCTGCTTCGCGTCCGGGTGATCCCGGTGCGCTTCGAGCACCGCCAGCACGGTGGCCGGGCTGACCCGGTCGACCTGCGGTACCGGCCGCCCGTCGAACATCAGCGGCTCGCCCGCTGGCGCGTTCGACGTCGTCCGGCGACGGCGCGGCGACATCCGCTCCATGAGCCCGCGAAGCTGCTCCTCCGCGGCCTCGCGGCGCTGCTGTTCGTCAGCGAGGGCACGCTCAGCGGTTGCCGCCCGCACCTCCAGGTCCTTCTGTACCCGCGCCTGCTCCCTGCCCTTGAGCCGGAAGTTGGCGACCTCCGTTTCCGCCAGCTCGCCGCGCCGGCGCCACTGCTGAACTTCCGCTTCCGCCTGCCCCCGACCTCGGGCCGCCTGCTCCGCTTCCGCTCGGGCAGTCGCCGCTGCCTCCTCGGCCGCCGCCCGCAGGGCCGCTTCGTGCTCCGCCCGCCGCGTCGCTCGGTGCGCCTCCTCGGCTGCTTCCGCTCGCCGCGCTGCTTCCGCTTCCGCCGTCTGCCGAGCCGCCCGGGTTTCCGCTTCCGCCTGAGCGCGCCGCGTCGCTTCTGCGGCCAGCCGCGCTTCCGCTTCCGCCAGCGCCACGCGGGCCAGGCGGGCAGCCTCCTGCGCCGCTTCCAACTCTTTGCGCGCCGGCCCGGGTAGCGCCAGTGACGGTACCGAGGTGCCGGTCTGGGCGAGGTGCAGCAGTAGCGTCAGGGCCTTGCCGGTTTCGCCGGCACGGGCAGCGTTGCGGGCGGCGGTGCGCGCCTGCTTCCGCACGCCTGCCGCGAGCGCCTCCCGCCGTTCCCGGTCGCGCTCGACGGCGGCGACCCGGCGGCGCTCACGGCGAGCGGCATCGGCACGAGCGACCAGGGCAGCCGCGCCGGGGCTCAGCCGGTCCAGCACGTCCAGCCGCCAAGCCGTGAGGGTCGAGTGGGGGGACACCAGCCACCGCCGCCATCCGAACCGCTCCGGCGGTGGCGGCAGCATGCCCCGGTCGCGCAGCGTCGGCCTGTGCTTGGCTCCGCTGCGGACCTCGTACACGATGATGCCGAGCGCCGAAAGGAACGACAGCCCGACCGCCTTGACCGGGTCGGTGTGGTGGCCGATGGCGTTGATCGCGACCGCCGCCGCCGTGCAGATCCAGATCAGCGCCCGCGCTGCGAGCGCCCGCTCCCCGGCGAGGCGCTGCTGCTGTGCGGTCAGGGCCATCGCCAGGCCCGTGCCCTCGATGGCGACCGCCGCCACGACGCCGATCGGCGTGGGCAGACCGTTGATCCTGGCAGCGTCGACCTGCCCATACACGGCGCCAGCCACAGCGAGTCCGTAGATCACGCCGGAGTAGACCGAGGCGGCGTTGGCCCGCACGTACTCGACGCGACGCGCGTACCACGCCGCCGTGTCCTGCCGGCGGGCCTGCCGCCGCTTGCGCCTCGCCTCGCGCTTGTTCTCGCGTTCCTTGCGGCGACGCTCGGCGCGATCAGCTTTCTGCCGATCGCGCTGGTCGTCCAGGCGCAGCCGCCCTTCCTGCTCGCGCAGGCGTCGCTGCACCGCCGCGTCCTCGTCCGCGATCCGCTGCGCGCTGGCCAGCCGTTCCCGCTCAGCGGTCGCCAGCTCACGGGCGACCCGCCGGTCGGCCCTGGCCAGGTCGGTCAGGTCGGTGCTCATCGCGCCACCGGGCCTTCCAGCACCCCGCGCGCCGGCACCAACCCTGGCGGCAGGTGGTGAATCCGGGGCCGAGGGAACGGCGGTATCGGGGCCGTAAGGTCTGTCATCAGTCGGACCTCCGTTGTCCGATCAAGGTCCCGGCCGGTGGGTTGCCTCCACCGGCCGGGACCGCCTGCGTTTACGGGCCGGAAGGAGCACCAACGGTGGGTGATCATCCGGCTCATCGTGGGAGCTACGGGTTATCGGCAGCGCTACGGGTAACCCGTCTGGTGTACGGTGCCCGGATTTCCTCTCCCAGCCGGGACCGGCGGGTCGTCCTGACCGCACGCAGCGGTTGACGCCGCTCAGCGCGCCGGCGGCTGGCCGGGCGGGGGGTGGATCGGCGCGGTGAACGCCTTGACGCAGTAGCCGGAGCAGTGCTCCCGCCAGGTGGTGTCGTCGGCGTCGTCGGCGTCATCGGCGTAGAGCAGGTGCCCGGCGGCCCGGCGGGTGCCGAGCCGGTACCCGGCGGCGCGAAGCCGGGTGGCGGCGTCGGCGCGGCTGATGACGCGCCAGCCCTCCGCGTACAACACGGCTTCCACCTCGGCCGTCGTCCGCCGGGCGAAGGGATGCCCGGCCGGCAGCGGTACCGGCGTGGTCGCCGCCAGCAACCTGAACCCGCGGGCCGGGACCGGGCCGTTGTCGTGGTGGGGACGGATGCCGATCAGGCCGGCGGCCCCGGTCGGCAGGTGCAGCCACACCTCACCGAGGTCGGCGGCAGCGAGCGGGTCACCGGGCCAACCGCCGAGGCGGCCGGCCCCGTCGAGGTGGCTTGTCACGCGCGTTGTCATGAGGTCTCTCCCGAGGTCTTGACGTCGGGCACCGGCAGCACCGCCCCGACATGGCTTGTAATGATACCGCACTCAATCGGTATTGCCGCCCGGATCATCGAAAAGCGTGAGCTGGTCGGGGTGCGGAGTCCGGGGACGGGAGCGCCGGGGCGATGTTCTACGCCGGCCGCCCAGCGACGTCAGGGGCGGGACTGACGGCAGGTCGACCAGCGGTGTGGACGGCCCGGGCGTAGCGCGTGCGGCGTACCGCAGTGCGTCCATCACCTCCTCTCGGTAGGCCAAGGCGTAGCGGAAGCAGTTACGGCAGTCGGTGGGAACTCGGCAGCCGGTCAGCGGGTCCGGACGGCTCAGATGGGTGCAACCGGGCAGGCGGATGCGCTCTCTCCGGGCGGTGGCTGACCAGGCTTGGCTGTCGGAGCTGGCCAGCAGCGGGCCGACGAGCCGTAGCGCGTTGATGCTCACGCCGAATCCGTGCATCCGCATGCCGAGCGGCGCGAGGGTACCCAGGACGCGGGCCACCTCGCGCTGGGAGCCGCGCCGGCACAGGCTGCCGACGCCGACACGCATGCCGGCCAAGTCCACCCCCGTGGCCTCGTACATGCGATGGTGCTCGACGTACTCCCACGGATGCCACCCCTGCAACGTCGGCAGCCACGGGACGTGCGGGAACTGTTCGGCCAGGTAGAGGTAGTTGGCCAGGGTCGCTTCCTGGTGCTCCCGCACGGTGGCTCCGGTGCGGCGCAGGCACTGCGGTTCGCAGGGCCAGTCCTGGATGCCGACGACATCGGGCGGTCCCACGTCCTCCTGGAAGCGCGTCCACATGGCCCCGTACTCATCCGGGTGCGCGAACCAGGGGTGTCCCTCCGGGTCGGCGCGCAGGATCAGTGCGGCGTAGGCGCCGGAGTCGCCGGCCCACGGTGCCCCGTTCATCCGTACCGGAAAGTCGTCGCCGCGCCGCCGGTACCTGGACAAGGTGGTCGCCGAGAGGAACAGCGGCACAGGTGATTCGTTCAGCCGATTGGGATGCCCCACTCCGAGGTAGAAGGTGCTGCGGCGCGCGGCGTCGGGATGGAACTCGCTGATCGTCCACGGAGTGACCGGCCCCCAGGGCGTGTCCAACCGGTCGGGGCCGAGGCCGAACCGGGCCACGTGCGCGTCCCAGCGGGCGCGACGCTCCTGCGCCGTTGATGGTGGTGGGGGCCACTGCGTCAGGTTCTGCTTCCGCAGGAACGCCAGCAGTTTCGCAGCTCGTCGCGGGGACAAGCCGGAGGCTGGAACGGTGACGCGGCGGATCGTGTCGACGGTCATGCCGGCGCCCCGGCCGGCGCGTCGAAGAGCGTGAGCTGCTCGGTATCGGGCCGGAGGACGGGCACGACCTCGGCAAGAATGCGCCCCATGGTGAAGCGCAAGCTCTCCGCGTTCAGGTCCCCGCCATAGAAGCGTCGCCCGTCCTGAAGGGCTGCAACGGCGGTAGTGCCCGAGCCGAGGAACGGGTCCGCGACCAAATGGTCGAGGTCGGTGGTGGCCCGGATCACCCGGGACACCAGCGCCGGGTGTAGCGAGTTGTCGTAGCGCAGGAGGTTCCGGCGGCGCTGCTCGGGGATGTCGGTCCACAGGTCCGTGGCGTAGATCTGCCCGGTACGGCCTCGGGGCATCTCCGGCGGAAGGTGGAACACCCGGGCGGGGTCGGTGAGCGATCCCTTGCACAGCAGCGTCACCCGATGGTGTTGGTGGATGAATCGGCGCCGGGTGTAGAGACCGAAGCTGCGCGTGACGGCGATTGAGTTGACGTAGGTGAGCCCGGCGTCTTCGGCCGTCACCTGGACCCGCGCTGCCTGCTGGGCGCCGGTGACGACGGCGAGGTAGCCGCCGAGGCGAAGCGCCGCGCTGGCCGCCCCGATCCACTCCGAGGTGAACGCGGCGTACGCGGCCGGGTCAACGTCCACGTATCCCGGCATCACCTGGTCCTGGTTCCGGCCGTACGTGCGCCGGTAGGCAGAGCGGTGGTCACCTCGGCCCAGCGCCCACGGCGGGTCCGCGATGACGAGGTCGATCGGCTCGTCGGCCTCGCGCAGCACGGTGGCCGCCGCGCCGAGCACCAGCTCGACGTGCGACGGGTCGGCGGGGAGCCAGATCAGCAGTGCCCGGCGCGGCCGGGTGGTCGAGCCTTCGATCAGCCAGGCGGCTTTGCCGGTATCCGCAGGCCGGGCGCGGCCCTGCCGCTTGAAGGCGTGCAGCGCCGAGCGCAGCCGCCGCTTGTACTGGGCCTGCCCGTCCTGGATGATCCGCCGGCCGTCCGCCCGGTCGGCCAGGCCCGCCTGCTCAGCCAGCCGGTACAGCTCGGGCAGGGTGTAGCAGCCACGTTCCAGGGTGCGCAGCAGGTCGGCTTCGGTGCGCAGCGGGGTCACAGAGTCACCGCCGGGTCGGTGGCGAGCGGGTAGGGCAGTTCGACCAGGCCGATCGGGCAGCGCCTGCGCCAGCCCCTGTCCCCCACCGGCCAGGCGAAGCGGTGGCAGCCGCGATGACGGACCCTTCGAGCGCCGATCTGGGCGAGCGCGAGTTCCAGCCACTCGCCGGGGGCCAGGTCCGCCCCGGCCCGCGCGTACTCGGCCACCATCTCAGGCAGAGGTCGGGCGCCCAACGCCACAAGCCGAGCCCGGACGCCGCCAGCCCCGCGCTCCCCGGCACGCACCTTCTGCGCCGCTCGGGCTGTCAGTACGGTGCCGTCCGGCAGGATCGTGATGGTCCTGGCGGTCCCCCGCCCCAGGTACCTTCCGCGAGTCACGCGGTACACGTGCCCGACGTGGCCGGGCATGAGGACTTCCCCGCCTAGGATCCGGGGCATCGGGTCGGAGAAGGCGACGAGCCCGCGAATGCCCTGATCGGCGGCGAGCCGGAACAGCCGGCCCAGCAGCCAGCTTTCGGCGTTGGACGGCACCTCATCGAGCAGGACGAGGCGGCTGATCTCGGCAGCCCGGCCGGGGCCGAGGGTGGGGAACGGCTTGGTCAGCACGGCGGGGTGCATCGGCACGCCGAGCACGACCGCCCCGACCAGGTGGTCGCCTTCGAACAGCCCAAAGGACATCCGGGACGCGGGAAAGCTCCTGCTGTAGTGGTGCTCGGCGACGAACCGGCGGGCCGCAGCCTCCGGCACCGGTTCCAGCCGGTAGCGGCGGTGATCGAAGCCGCCCTCGTGCACCGGCCGCCAGGTGTGGTTCCCGCCCCGCCACCGCTGGCAGAAGGCAGGGTCGAACAAGGAAAGCTGTTCAAGCATGGTGTCCCCGTGGATCTGTTCGAGGGGTGTGAGCGGGCGGGTCGCCGCCCTGGGCAGGTCGACCTGGGCACCATTGGCGCGTCGCTGGTCGCCGGTTCCTCCGGCCGCCGCCATCCGGTGGCGGCCGGAAGATCGCGTCGGCTATGCCTCGTCGGCAGCGAGGGTTGCGGGGTTGGTGTCGGTGGCCGGCAGCGGTGACTCACCGCATGCCCGCAGCTCGACCGTGGACAGCTCGTACCCGTTGGCTTCGAGGTAGCGCAGGTAGCGGGTGGTGCTGTCGCTGACGGTGCGCCACGAGTTGCGGCTCGTCGCCTCCTCGTACGCGGCGAGCAGCAGGCCCAGCGCGACCATCTGGGCGCGCTCGTCGCTGGCCTTCCCGACGAGTTCGACCATCGCCGGGGCTCGCCGGCCGAGCGTGGGAGCCTGGTCCGGCAGCCCGAGCAGGTCATGGGCCAGCCGGTTGCCCCCGGTCAGCGCCGACGTGACGGCGTGGTCGGTACGGGCGAGACTGCCGGCGATGAAGCCGGCGGCCGTCTTCGGCGCGGCCTTGCGAGCGAGGAACGTACGCAGCCAGTTCCGGCGTACCGTCTCGGCGCTGTCCCACGCCTTGTTGGACTGGATCACGTCACGGCGCTGGGCGCGGGCTTCCTCCCGTTCGGCGTCGGTCATCTCCGCGACGGTCTTGCGCCCGCTGCCGGAGTCGTGCCCCCGCCAGCGCAACGCGTGTCTGTGCGCGGCGAAGTCGGTGCACACGTACTCAGGCACCCAGATCCGGTACGGGCGAGCATGCTCCGGCTCCTGCGCGTCCTCGTCTGCCTCGGTCGACGTGTCATCGCCCCACGGGTCCTCCTCCTCGTCGGCGTCGCCCTCGTCCGGGTGGACCCATTCGTCGTCGAGAAAGGCAGCGTGCCCGGGGCAGGATGCGTGGTTCTCTTCGGTGAGCTGTTCCTCGCCGTGCTTCAGCTCCGACAGCCGCTTGACCTTCTCGTCGTTCCACGCCGGCCGGTCAACCACACTGATCCCGGCAGCAGCGAGGGCAGCGGCAGTCTCGGCCTTCGCCGCCTCCTCCGCGCGAGCGTCACGCAACTTCTGCGCCTCGTGGTCGAACCCGCCGCGCTGAGCGGCGACCACGAGCCGCTTGACCGCCTCCGCGTCGTCCTCGAACTCCGCGACCACCGCGGCCTGGTCGATGGTGAGGAACTCCCACCGCTGCGTCGCCCCCCGAGCGAGCTTGCTGCGAGCCACCGACAGCGCCTTGTCGACCACGGGCCGGCTCGTGGACATCCGCTTGGCGATCTCCCCGGCCGGGACACCGCACAGGGCGAGCTGGTCGTACGCGGCCACACGTTCAGCGACGGTGAGGGGTTCCCGGTGATCGTTCTCGTTCACCTGGTCGGTCAGCCGATCGGCCTCGTCCGGCTTCGGAACGACCATCACCCGCACCCACGGGCGCTGGGCTTGCACGGCGGCCAGGGTCCGGCGTTGCCCGCGCAGCACCACCAAGCGGTCGTTGTCGTCGCGGTAGGCGATGACCGGCTCCAGAACGCCACGCTGGCGGACGTTGTCGACGTAGGTCTTGCGCAACCGGGGGTCCAGTCGCACGTTGGCGCCCACGACCAGGGTCGCGGGGTCGACGCGGAGTAGCTCCTCCTCGAACTCCTCGTCATCGAGGGCATGAGGTGCCGTGGCCGTGGCCGTCGTGGGAGCAGAGAGCGTCACGGTGAAGTCCTTCCAAGGGATGTACGAGCAGCGGGCACGGCTGGCCCACCGCGTCGGCGGCGGTTGGTGAAAGGGGGGTGGTGTGGCGACGAGCGGCGCTACGGGTAGCCGCAGCGGCTACGCTGGCCGGTGCGGACCGTCTGGCGGTACGTCGGGCTCGGGTTGTAGCGGCCTGGAGCCCCGGTGGCCGGCCCGCGTGTCACGAGACCGCGCGGGCCGGCGCTGTCACCTCCGGCGCAACGGAGTCTCCAGCTCGCACTGACTGATCAGTTGCTGTCCCAGCCACGTACGAATCTGGTACCGGGCCAGCCCGTCGACAGCGGGTAGCTCGATGGTCTCCACGTCGACCGGCACCAGTTCGTCGGCCAGCCGGACGTAGGCAGCGACCAGGGCGTCACGGCTGCTGGGGCCACCCAGCCGTCGAAAGATCTCCGCCTGGGCGACCGCCCGCACGCTTCCGAGGATCAGGCCGGAGTCGGGGCGCAGCGTGGTCAGGATGATGTAGGTCACGGACTGCCGGGTGGGCGTGGGATTCTCAGCCGGCACGAGGCCCGGCTCCCCGGCGTCGCCCGGCTGCTGGCCGGTCACTGCGCACCGCCGGGCTGTTCGCCACCGGTCATGGCATCCGCTGCCGCCTCAGCCGGCTCAGGTGAGTGGGCCGGCGGGGCGAGCAGGAACGTCTGTCCACCGGACAGGTCCAGGACCGTGCCGGTGTCGGTGACGACGTTGTACCGGGTGCGCCGGCCGGAGAGGGCCTGCTTGTCGAGGACGGTCGCGGCGGTCGCGCCGGTCTTGACCCGGCTCGGGTGCCAGGTGCCTGGGTTACGGGTCGATGCCTTGGTCGCGTCGTCGGTGATGAGGATTCGGTCGCCCCGCGTCAAGCGGGCCGTGGTCTTCTTTCCTTGGGCAGTCACGGAGCTTCCTTCGATCAATCTGGCGGTTGTCGATGACGACGTGCGCCGGGTGGTAGCGACACCCGAGGGCCACACGTCGAAGAGTCAGGGTCGGCGCGAGTCCGGCGAGGCGATTCGCCGGCAGGAGAGCCACGGGTCCGAGCGGCCGGGTACCCGTGGCCTCTCCTCGTCGCGCCGCAAGCGACGCTGGTCGTCGCCCACCCACCTCACTACTTGCAATGATGCCGCATTAAGTTTTCAGGGCTGGTCCGCGACGGTCTCGTCGGAGGCGGTTGCGGCCTCAGCTCGCGCACGGTGCCAGTCGAGGATCGCCAGCCGGCGCAGGCCGGTCGTCGTGGCGTCCCGCTTGGTGCGATGCCAGGTGGGAACACCGCCGCCCGGCAGCGTGAGCTGCCAGACCCCGGGCTCCCCATAAGGCATCTCCGCTCGGGTGCGCCTGGCGACGGAGACCCGTGCGTCCTTGCCCGGAATCGGAGTGTCAGCGGGGGCGACGCGCTCCGGCTCGCACTTGCGAACCGGTAGACCGCCGGCGAGCAACGCGAAGCTCAGGGTGGTCCAAGGGCCACCGTCACCCCCGCCGTACTCCACCAGGTCATCGTCGTACCACGAGATCACGCGATCACCGACGGCCGGCAACCCGGCGGCACCGCTGACGACACCGGCGTCGGCAGTCTCGAATTGATCGCGCAGGTCGCTCCCCCTCCCGCGATCGGAGGAAGGCAGAAGCTCCCCAGGCTCGACGTCGGCCGATGGGCCGGACACCCGAGCGATACGCCCCGGAAGCATCTCCAACAGCCCTTCGATGTGGTTGGTCCAACCAGGCACCGACTCGATGCGCGAACGGCCGGCGTTGATGAGCTGGTACCAGGAGTAGCAGAGTTCGTAGACAGCCACAGCAGCCTTCGAGCCGTGCGCGCATGCGGACCGCGCAGCAACCCAGGCCGCAGCCCTACTGCCATTGGCGGTGAAGAGGTTGGCATACAGCGCGGAAGAGGCGACAGCGAAGCCGTTGACGTCCGGCACGACCAGTTCGGGCATCGGAAGGCACTCAGCGGCAGCCGGGTGCACGGTTTCGATGGCAGTCGTGATCATGTGTCGAGCGTCGACCAGGACCGGACGGATGGCGTTGAAGCGCTCCTCGGGAGTCAAAGAGCTAGGGGGCACGTGAACCTCCATGAGGGTCTGGGTTCTATCCGGAAGGGGTTCGATCTCCTTCACTTGTAATGATACCGCATTAGCCTCGGAAATGGCAGCCACCGACCTACTTGGCCTGCAAGAACGGGGGGAGCGAGGACGCCATCGGCCCGCTGCCTTCTGGGCCGACAACCGAACTGCCCAGGAGCGCGGTCCAAGATCAAGATGATGAACGCTCACCGCCCTATCGGTGAATCGAGTCAACGCTGCCTCGCCCCGGTCCGGAGCCCGGGTGCGTGGAGGGGCAAGCAAGTTGTAGTACCGGTCACCGGATGTGCCGACCGAGCGCGGTCGGCACATCCGGCAACCGACAAGAGCACTGACCCAGCGGGGTCAGTGGACAAGGTAACGCGACCACGTCGCGCGCCGACAGCGGCCACGCCGACACTCCGGCAGGCTTCCGCCTTCGAGGGCGAGTTGCCACACCTCGCGCCCAAGCGGTTCCGACTGGTTCCGCTTCCGCAGCCGGCAGGTCCGGCACGTGTGCTTCCGGTCGCGGCTCTTGCTTCCGCCGTCACCGGCAACGGGAACCGCATGCAACGTCGCGCGGAGTCGCTACCCGTAGCGTCGCCGATAACCCCGCCGTCGCACGTTCGGACGCAGGAACAGGCGAAGCGGAGGCGACGACGGTGGACACCCGTACGCGAACAGCGACCAGCGGCACGCCAAGCCCACGTGGCGTCGACCGGCGTCACCAGTTCCCCGGCCGGCGGCAACGGATCAACCTCCGACTCGACGAGGCCGAGCACAACGACGTCGTGACCGCCGCGAACCGCGCCGGACTGACCCCGACCGGCTTCTGCGCCGACGCCGCGTTGGCCGCCGCCAGGAGCACCACCGCCCCCGGCGCCCTGATCGCCGGAACCGGCGTCACCCGCGCAGAACTCGCCGCCATGCAGCGGGAACTCTTCGCTGCACGGACCGCCATCACGCGCACCGGCACCAACCTCAACCAAGCCACCGCAGCACTCAACGCCACCGGCGAAGCGCCGGTCTGGCTCGACCACGCCGTCAAGCGGTGCGTGCAGGCACTCGACAGACTCGACGCCCTCGTGGCCGACATCGACCGGCGGCTACGCTGATCCCCGCCATCCATCCCCGCGGCACGAACGTAGGCGGCCTGCTCCGCTACCTGTTCGGGCCAGGGAAGGCTGAGGAACACGTCAACCCCCACCTCATCGCTGCGTGGTCCGGACCCAGCCAGCTACCTTCGCTGGAACCCCCAACCCACGCCTCCGGGCGCCACGACATCCGGGCCCTGGCCCGCCTGCTCGAACAGCCCGTACGGGCCGGCAGGAACCCGCCCCAGAAGTTCGTCTGGCACACCTCCGTCCGCAACCACACCACCGACCGCGTCCTCAGCGACAGCCAATGGGCGCACATCGCCGCCGAGATCGTCGCCGCCGTCGGCATCGCCCCGCACGGCGACCCGGACGCCGTGCGATGGGTGGCCGTCCGCCACGCCGACGACCACATCCACATCGTGGCCACGCTCGTCCGGCAGGACGGCGAGACCGTCTGGGCCTGGAACGAACGCCTCAAGGCACAAATGGCCGCCCGAGACCTCGAACAACGCTACAGGCTGCACCAGGTCGGCCCGGTTGACCACACCAGCCACCGCCGGCCCACCGCCGCAGAGCAGAACAAGAGCCACCGGCAGGGCCGCCCAGAAATCCCGCGCGACAGGCTCCGCCGCGAGGTACGTGCGGCCGCTGCGGCGGCCGTTGACGAGGACGACTTCCTCAGCCGGCTTCAATCCGCCGGTGTCCTCGTGCGGCTGCGGCACAGCACGATCAACCCAGACGAGGTCACGGGTTATGCCGTCGGACTCCCCGACCACCACACCAGTTCCGGCGACACCGTCTGGTACAGCGGTGGCAGGCTTGCTCCAGACCTCACCCTCCCGCAGCTACGACAACGCTGGGGCATGGTTCCCGGCACCACCTCACGCGCCGGGATGAGGCGCCCAGAAGCTCGACACCGGAGGGACACCTTCCGCCGGGCCACGGCAGCGGCGGATCGCGGGGCCCGTCTTCTCGCGGAGGACCCAACCGGCGGCGAAGACGACATCGCGTCCCTCGCCTACGCCGCTGCTGACGTCCTCGCGTCGACGGCGCGGGCCTTCGAGGGCCGCAGAGGCGGACCCCTCACCGACACCTCGGAAACCTTCGACAGAGCAGTCCGGGAACCGCATGGTCGACGCCTGAGCCAGTGGCACCCGGTCGCGGGTCAACTTCTATCCATGTCCCGACTGATCTCGGCTGCAGGCCGACTCAGCAACGATGACGACACCGCCGCAGCACTGCAACTGGTACTGCGTGTATCGATGATCGCGAACAACCTCGCGATCCTCCGCGAGGCACAAGACAGAATCCACCAGGCCAGCGCGGCGCGACTCGCCGCTGACCGACTACAGGCGATTGCTACCGCCTCACTTTCTCATGCTCCCGCCCCAGCGGTCACCGTCTCTGCAGCGACCGTACGTTCAACCGGTGAGCGGGCATCACGGCGGAATGCATGATCAATCGCGAGTCGAGGCACGAGAACGGAAACGGCAAGGGCGAGGTCCCATTCGACCTCGCCCAGCCGCCTTGTCGTCGCCCTACTCGTCGTGGCCGAGCGGCCCCAAGATCGTCTCTTCCATGATCTCAGCAGATCGCCGCTCCGACTCCGGTAGGACATGGGTGTAGATCTCGTCCGTCATCCGCGCCCGCGCGTGCCCCAGACGCTTCTGCATCGCATGTCGCGGCACTCCATGGTCAGCACCAACGGTCGCGGACGTGTGGCGCCCGTCATGCAGCACGATCACCGGTACGCCGGCCGCGATGCAGAGAGCCCGGAACCGGTCCGTGAAGTATTTCGGATGGTACGGCGCACCGTCCTCCTTACAGAAGACGTAGCCGAGCTCCTTGTACAGCAGACCAGCTTCGGCCATTTCCTTCTGCTGTCGGCGCTGGTGTTCCGACAACACCGTACTCAAGGCGGAGCCGAAGAGGATGGACCTCTTGCTCTTGCCCTTCGGCGCCTTTTCGACAACGCCGCCCTCGACTTCGCCGGATGCAACAGCGCGCTGCCAGTGGACGTGGAGGATCTTGCGATCTAGATCGATCTTCGACCACTTCAACCCGGCCACCTCGCCGCGACGCATGCCGCACACGACGACGAGCACCCAGGCCGCGTAGAGGCGGTCATCGGCGATGTGCGCCAAGAATTGACCACACTGCTTCGCCGTCCAAATCCCCTTTCGGCCATGCTCCTCACGGTCGTCGGGGCGAGGCTGCCGGACGCCATCGATGACGACGCCAAGGTCCTTGAGCGCCTTCATCAGTGTCCGGTGGACGTGCCTGACCGTCTCCGCCGACAACCCCGTGCCCCTCCGGCCGCCCTTCCTCAACAGATGACGGTAGAAGTCGTTGATCGTTTGCCTGTCCAGGTCATACAGTCGCCGAGCACCCAGCCGCGGAATGATGTACTTCATGATCGCGTTGCGGTAGTTGCTCAGCGTTGTCACCGCAACATCCAGTTCGCGCTCTTCCAGCCACTTCACCAGTTCAGCGGCCATCGTGCCGTCTGCCGCCAACTCGCTTTGGCCGAACTGCTTGCGAGCCAGTTCCTCGGCCTTTAGTGCCTCCTTCTCCGTCTCGAACCCGCGAACGAACTTCTGCTTACGCTTGCCGTCATCTCCACGCGGCAGATCGATGACGTAGTACCAGGTGTTCCGTTTCGGGTCTTGTCGGACGCTCATCGCCGGACGCCGTTCAGCGGGATTCGGGGCGCAGAAATGCGCATCCGTGCTTGCCCGGCAGGCAACGACCGGCCCTTCGCATACGATCGGCGCACAGGGCTCGTGGCCTCGCCTCTTGCGAGACGGCTCGCTTGGACGATCGCTAGCGCCACCGGCCGGGCAGGCTGCGATCGTCGGGTCTTAGGGTGGTTCATGGGTTGGACCTCCTGCGTCCAATCAAGGTCCCGGTCAAGTGGTGGAGCACGTGGCCGGGACCGCCATCCATACCTGGGCGCGACGATCCGGAGCACGGTGATCTCACCGCGCTCATCGTGAGCGGCCAGGGTTATCGGGAGCGCTACGGCTGAGAAGGCTGTCCCACGCAGGCACCGCAGAAGAAGCGGCGTGCAGAGGCGTTCCGGAGAGACAGACGGAAGTCTGACCTCGATGCGGCCCCACTCATCGTTGACGAGCGTCGGACCGTCGAGGTGCTACGCGTTGGGCACGGCAGGGCGTCAGGAACTAGCCCCACACCTGAATCGCGGACCGCCATCTTTTCCTCCCGTGCTCACAGCCGAGCGACATGGGAGTCAGCGTAACGGATCATTGTGAGCACAGCTGTGATCACAAGATCACGGGAGATCGGCCTCTGCCGATGAAATCCACCCTTCCACCTGCGGTGGAAGATGGTGGAGCCGAGGGGACTCGAACCCCTGACCCCCACACTGCCAGTGTGGTGCGCTACCAGCTGCGCCACGGCCCCTTGCTGTCGCACCCGGCATCCCGGGCACTTGGAGAACTATACACACGCCTGACGGCATGGTCATCTTGCGGGGGCCTACCGGCCCGGGGTCAGTTCAGGGCCACGTCCGGCGGGAAGTGTGCGACCGCGGCCATCATGCCGCCCTGCCGGCGCAGCACCATCGGCCACAGGTCGTCGGGCCGTTCGACGAAGGCGTCGCCGGGCAGCGCGTCCAGCACGAACCAGGAACCGCCCTCGATCTCCTGCTCCAGCTGCCCGGTGCCCCAGCCGGCGTACCCGGCGAAGACCCGGATGCTTTGTACGTTGTCCCGCATCCGTTGCGGGTCGACCGACAGGTCGAGCGTGCCGACCGCGCCGGAGACCTGCTGGAAGCCCCTGAGCCGGCGTACCGGGGGGCGCATCCGGGCCAGGCAGATCGCTGAGTCGGGCTGGACCGGGCCGCCCTCGAACAGCACCGCCGGGTGGCGGGCAAGATCGCCCCAGTCGCGCAGCACGTCCCCCACCGGCACTTCGGTGGCCCGGTTGAGCACCACGCCGAGCGCGCCGCCGGGCTCGTGCGCGACCAGCAGCACGACCGTGCGGTCGAAGTTCGGGTCCTTCAGCGCGGGCGTCGCCACCAGCAGCTTCCCGGTCATCGACTCTGTCGCCCGCCCGCCGATCGCCTGCCCCTCTCCCTGCATCACGCGCACCCGTCAGTCGTGTACCGGGCGGCGGAACCGGTCACACATACCGGCGGGACCAACCGGTGCGATCCGCGCTGTCATTGCCATGTCTGGCACCATAGCTTGCGTCCCCGACCCTGGCGAAGGGGTGAAGGCGGGTGATCGACTGACTCGGCGAGGGCTACCGCCGTCGCCTCGGGCACGTGGGTTCGAGCGCTGGGAGAGCCGCCGCCGGAACCAGGCCGAAATGCCCGCTACGCCCGGGTTACCCCGATACATTCAGTGGCGATGGCAACGGTCCGCGACACCACTTACGACCTGCTCCGGGCCCTGGGCATGACCACCGTATTCGGTAATCCCGGTTCCACCGAGGAGCCGTTCCTGCATGCCTTCCCGGACGACTTCCACTACGTGCTCGCGCTGCACGAGGCATCTGCCGTCGGCATGGCCGATGGTTACACCCAGGTCACCGGTGCGCCCGCCCACGTCAACCTGCACACGGCCCCGGGTACCGGCAACGCCATGGGCAACATCGTCACCGCCTGGCACAACCGGGCCCCGCTGATCGTCACCGCCGGCCAGCAGACCCGGGAGATGCTGCTGCTCGAACCTCGGCTCACCGCCCGACACCCCACCGAACTTCCCCGGCCGTACGTCAAGTGGGCCCACGAGCCGGTTCGGGCGCAGGACGTGCCGGCGGCGTTCATGCGGGCGTACGCGACCGCGATCCAGCCACCGGCCGGACCGGTCTTCCTCTCCCTGCCGCTGGACGACTGGGCGCAACCCGCCGACCCGCCCCCACCGACCCGTACGGTCGCCACCCGGTTCGCTCCCGACCCGGAGCGACTGCGCGAGTTCGCGGCGGCGCTGGCGACCAGTCGGTCACCGGTGCTGGTGTTCGGCGCGGCCGTGGACCGCGCCGGTGCCTGGCCGGCCGCGGTCGCCCTGGCCGAGCGACTGGTCGCCCCGGTCTGGTCGGCGCCCGCGCCCGAGCGCACCGCCTTTCCCGAGGATCATCCGCACTTCCAGGGGGTGTTGACGTTCGCGATCGGCCCGCTGGCCGAACAGTTGCGGGGGCACGACCTGGTGCTGGTGGTCGGCGCCCCGGTGTTCCGCTACTACCCGCACGTGCCGGGTGAGACGTTGCCGGACGGCGCCCGGCTGCTGCACGTGACCGACGATCCCGAGGAGGCGGCCCGCGCGCCGGTCGGTGACAGCCTGCTCGGCGAGGCCGGCCTCGCCCTCGCCGCGCTGGCCGACCTGATGCCCCCGGCGGACCGGCCGCCTCCGCCGACCCGGCCGGCTCCGCCGCCGGTGGAGGACACGGTACCGCTCAGCGCGGACGCGCTGTTCGCCGCGCTGGCCCGGCACTGGCCCGAAGACGGGGTGCTGGTGCAGGAGTCGCCGTCCAATCTGTCGGCGCTGCGCCGCCGGCTGCGGTTGAGGACGCCCGGCTCGTACTTCACCATGGCCAGCGGCGGCCTCGGCTACGGGCTGCCGGCTGCCGTCGGCATCGCGCTCGCGCAGCGCGACACCGGGCGGCACCGGCCGGTGGTGGCGGTGATCGGCGACGGTTCGTTCCACTATTCGGTGCAGGCCCTCTGGACAGCGGCCCAGTTGCGGCTGCCACTGGTCGTCGTGGTCCCGGTGAACCAGCAGTACGCCATCCTGAAGGCGTTCGCCGAGCTCAAGCACACCCCGGGGGTACCCGGGCTGGACCTGCCCGGGCTCGACATCGCCTCGATCGCCACCGGCTACGGTTGCGCGACCGGGGTGGTGGAGGCGCCCGACCACCTCGGCACTGCCCTGGCCACGGCTTTGCGGGCGGACCGGCCGACGGTGCTGCCGGTGCCGATCCGCACGGACGTACCGCCGATCCTCTGAGCCACCGAGGCGGTCAGCCGGCGGCGAGCCGCAGCGGCGTGCCACTGAGCACGTCCAGGACCGGGCGGACGCCCAGTGGAGCGCGCAGCGTCACCGTGACCGGTTCGAACTTCAGCATGTCGTCGCAGACGCCGCTGGACCGCTGGACCGAGCCGCCGACGACCACCAGGTGATCGTGCTCCTGCACCAACGGGGTGATTTCGGTGTCGCAGCTGCCTATGCCGAGCCGGTAGGTCAGCGACGCTCCGTCGATGGCCCCGATGTCCTGGGCACCGACCAGGTCCGGTGGTACCGGCGCGGTGGGCGCGACCGGCTCGGGCAGGGCACCGACCGAGTGCGGTGCGACCGCGGCGCGGGCAACCACAGCGCCGATCTCCTGGACGGTGAACAACCACGCCGGCACCTGTGCGGCCCCTCGGCTGGTGTGGACCGGCGCGTGGCCCAGTTCGACGCCGGTGACGGTGAGCGGGACGCACGCGGCCTGCGGTGCGCTGCTCACCGGGTCGTCCGGTCCGGCCGGCGCGTCCGGCGGGTTTGCCGGCGGCGGCGTGCCGGGCTCCTTGGGCCGGCCCGGGCAGGGCGGCGGGTCGCCCTGGTCGAGCTGCTGGTACGCCTCGGCTGCGGTGATCAGCGGGACGCGCAGTTCTCCGTCCGGGAAGCGAATCGTGCCGTCGTCGGGCTGCCCAGCCGGTAGGACAGCCTGCTCGCGGTACCAGCCGGCGTTGAAGGCCAGCTTGGTTTCGTCGGTGAACGCCGCTTCGCCGACGAGCACCGTGACCTCCTGGAGCGGCACGTAGCCGGTGGTCCACGCCGTAGGTGGCCGCCACCCGTCGGCGACCACTGTGGCCCGCTGGTCGAACGCCACGTGCCGGTCGAGCCGTGGGCCGGTGTCTGCCGGCTCGGTATCCACCTGGGCGCAACCGGCGACGATGATCAGCAGCGGCAGGCCCAGCAGGGCGGGAGATCGGCGCATGCCTGTTGGACGGGCCCGCGCCGCGGTGGGTTCCCGGGGACGTACCTCTCGTGGCCTGGCGGTCTGGCCCGCCCGTCGTAGGTGTGGGTGCAGACGACTGCGCGCCCTGGTCGGATGACCGGGGCGCGCAGTTCAGGTGGTGGAGGTGCCGGGAATCGAACCCGGGTCCTTCGCCGGTTTGTCAGGGCTTCTCCGAGCGCAGCTCGCTGTGCCTCTACTCGGCCCCACCGCTCACGCGAGCAAGTTGGTGTGACGGGCCCAGTCGCTGATTGATCTCGCCGCACGGACCCCGCGACCGGGTCCGATTGGCCAGCCTTCTAGCTGATGCCGGCTACTGGGTCGAAGGCGCTCCCAGGCCGACAGACTTAGCTACTCGCCTCAGGCGGCGAGAGCGAAGTCAGCGCGATTGCTCTTGGCGCTTATAAGTTTCCGACGACCGATTTTCGAGACGACGTCGGCTTCCTCGGCTCGCTTCCCCTGTCGCTGCGTACGAAGTCGAAACCAGTCACCCCCTCGACGGGCCGCCGGTGTGGCGGCACTGACAAGCCTAACGCCTGCCGCAACCGGATTCATCCTGAGCCTGAGTCGACCAGCCAGAATGAGGCAATCCGGACAAACGCTAATAGTCCATCCCCTTGCCTCGCCGTCCGGCCGCCCGGGCGATTTCCCGGTCGGCGTCCCGCTTGGCGAGGTCCTGCCGCTTGTCGTACGACTTCTTGCCCCGGGCCAGGCCAATTTCCACCTTGGCCCACCCGTCGGAGAAGTAGACCTGCAACGGCACCAGGGTCAGCCCACTCTCCCGGAGCTTGCCGACCAGCCGGTCGATTTCCAGCCGCTTGAGCAGCAACTTGCGGGTACGCCGAGGCTCGTGGTTGGTCCAGGTGCCCTGGGTGTACTCCGGGATGTGCATGCTGTGCAGGTAGAGTTCGCCGTCCCGCTCCTGGGCGAACGCGTCGACCAGCGACGCCCGCCCGGCCCGCAGCGACTTGACCTCGGTGCCGGTCAGCGCCATTCCCGCCTCGTAGGTGTCGAGGATGGCGTAGTCGTGACGCGCCTTTTTGTTGGAGGCGACGACCTTGCGCCCCTTCTCCCGTGGCATCGCCGCGCCACCCCCTTCCGGTTGCCGCCCTCGACCGGTGTGTGGGCCGCCGAAGAGCGAAGATCATGCTACCCGAATGACAGGGGCCCTCCCGCACCGTTTGTTCCGGCGATGGAAGGGCCCCTGACCGGCAGGCTAGACCCGCAGGTAGAAGCGGAGAGTGACCCAGGCGGTGACCGCACTGATCACACCACCGATGCCGGCCATCAACGGGAAGGTCAGGAACACCTCGCCCCAGCTCACCGGCGCGAACAGCCCCTGCAGGGCGCTCAGTGCGCCGTCGAACAGGAAGACCTTGAGGGCTATCAGGGCTCCGAGGCCGAGCACCGACCCGATCAGGCCGGCGACCACCGCCTCCAGCACGAACGGCGCCTGGATGAACCAGTTCGAGGCGCCGACCAGCTTCATCACCGCGACCTCACGCCGCTTGCTGTACGCGGCCACCTGGATGGTGTTCGCCACCAGCAGCAGGGCCGCGACAGCCATCGCGATCGCGGCGACCAGGGCGATGTTCTGCCCGGCGGTGAACAGGTTGAAGATCTTGTCGAGCACCTGGCTCTGGTCGACGACCTGATCGACCCCCTCGATCGCGACGTACTGGTCGGAGATGGTCTTGTACTCCTCCGGGTTCACCAACTTGAGCCGGTACGACTCGGGCAACTGGTCCGCCTTCACCGCGCTCAGCAGGTCCGGCGAATCCCGGAACATCTCCTGGAAACGCTGGAACGCCTCGTCCTTGTTGACGTAGGTGACCTGTGAGATCAGCGGATCGGCTTCCAGCCGGCCGGCGATGTCGGTGCGCTGCTCGTCGGTGACGTCGGCGTTCAGGAAGATCGAGACCTCGATGTTCTCGAAGTACAGCTGCTTCATGTCGGCGACCTTGGTGTAGATCAGGCCGCTGGCGCCGAGCATGGTCAACGAGACCGCCAACGTGATGATCATCGCGATGGTCATGGTCACGTTGCGCCACAGTCCGACCAGTACCTCGGACAGGACGTATTTCATCCGCATCGGGTTTTCCTCCGGCTCTCCGGCGTGCTGTGTTCGTCGTCAGATCAGGGTGCGGTGGGTCGGTCTCGTCACCCGTAGACGCCGCGGGCCTGGTCGCGAACGATGCGGCCGCTCTCGATCTCGATGACCCGGCGGCGCATCTGGTTCACGATGTTGGAGTCGTGCGTGACCATCACGACGGTCGTGCCGGTGCGGTTGATCCGGTCCAGCAGGCGCATGATCTCGATGGAGGTGTCCGGGTCCAGGTTTCCGGTCGGCTCGTCCGCCAGCAGGATCAGCGGCCGGTTCACGAACGCCCGGGCCACCGCCACGCGCTGCTGCTCACCACCGGACAGCTCGTGCGGGTAGCGGTGCTCCTTGCCGCCGAGGCCGACCAGTTCCAGCACCTCCGGCACGACCCGGCGGGCCACCGCCTTGGTCTTGCCGATCACCTCCAGCGCGAACGCGACGTTCTCGTAGGCGGTGCGGTTGGGCAGGAGCCGGAAGTCCTGGAAGACACAGCCGATCGACCGGCGGAAGTGCGGGCGCTTCCAGGACCGCATCGACGTGACGTCTTTGCCGTTCACCACGACACGACCCTTGTTGGGGATCACCTCGTGCAGCAGCATCTTGACGATGGTGGACTTGCCGGAGCCGGATGGGCCGATGAAGAAGACGAACTCGCCCTTGTCGATCGACACGGACACGTTGTCGAGCGAAGGCCGCGACGCCTTCGGGTACGTCTTCGTCACTTGCTCAAGCTGAATCACGGGTGGTGAGTCTACGCGGTGTAACTGCCGTGCCAAGTGCTACGCCCCGCCGTTGCGGGGCAAGTCGTTGAATCAGCACGTCAGGTGGAGATCCACGACGCGCTCCGCCAACAAGCGATCACGCACCGTCGCCGGCGAGTTGCTGCTGCTTGCGCCACCGGATCCCCGCCTCGATGAAGGAGTCCAGCTCACCGTCGAAGACGGCGCTCGGGTTGCCGGTCTCCTGCTCGGTACGCAAATCCTTCACCATCTGATAGGGGTGCAGGACGTACGAACGCATCTGGTCACCCCAGGAGCCGGCGGCGTCGGTCTTGAGGCCCTGAAGTTTGGCCTGCTCCTCCTGGCGCTTGCGCTCGAGCAGCCGGGCCTGCAGTACCCGCAGCGCTGAGGCCTTGTTCTGCAACTGCGACTTCTCGTTCTGGCAGGTCACCACGATGCCGGTCGGGATGTGCGTGAGCCGCACCGCCGAGTCGGTGGTGTTGACGCTCTGACCGCCGGGGCCCGAGGATCGATAGACGTCGACCCGCATCTCGTTCTCGGGGATGTCGATGCTGTCGGTCTGCTCCACCACCGGCAGCACCTCGACGCCGGCGAAGCTGGTCTGCCGGCGGCCCTGGTTGTCGAAGGGGCTGATCCGGACCAGCCGGTGAGTGCCGGACTCCACGCTGAGCGTGCCGTAGGCGTACGGCACCTTCACCGTGAAGGTGGCCGATTTCAGGCCCGCCTCCTCGGCGTACGAGGTTTCGAAGACCTCCGTGGGGTAGCCGTGCCGTTCGGCCCACCGCAGGTACATCCGCAGCAGCATCTCGGCGAAATCGGCCGCGTCCACACCGCCAGCGCCAGCCCGGATGGCCACCAGCGCCTCCCGGGAGTCGTACTCGCCGGAAAGCAGGGTGCGGACCTCCATGTCCTGGATGGCCCTGGTCAGCCTGCTGATCTCCAACTCGACCTCGGCGAGCACCCCCGAGTCGGATTCGTCCTCGGCCAACTCCAGCAGCACGTGCGCGTCATCCAGTCGCGAGCGCAGGCTGCCGAGCTTGTCGATCTCGCTGTTGACGTACGACAGTTGCGAGGTGACCAGTTGGGCCCGGGCCTGGTCGTCCCAGAGGTCCGGGGCGGACGCCTCCTGCTCCAGGCGGGCCTTGTCCGAGCGGAGGCGGTCGAAGTCGAGCACCGCCTCGATGTTGCGCAGGGTGGCGTCGAGTTCCTTGAGCTGTTCGGCGAAATCGGCAGCGGTCACGACAGACAAGGGTACTGCTCGGGCGAGGAGTGAGCTTGCGAGCCCCGCAGACCGAGCCAGGAAAGCCCAGGTGAGGCTCAGCCGGCGGGGGCGCTCTTGAGCCAGGAGAGCGCGGCACGGTGGTACGCCACGGCGAATTCGAGCGCGCTCGCGTCGTACGTGTCGCCTTCCTTCTTGGCGTTCTTGACCTGCTCGCGGACCCGGGCCAGCGCATCGGTGTGGTACTCGTTGGCTGCGGCCTGGAGGTTCTTGAGCTGGCTCGGGGAGTGTAGGTTTCCGAACGCGATGCGTAGGGCGATCGGGTTTCGGATGGTGTCCCGCCCCGGGTCCTCGGCCAGCCATCGGGTGAAGGTTCGTTTGCCGGCGGCCGTGAGCGCGTACGGTTGACTCATCCGCGGTCCGGGCTTACCCAACCGGACGAAACCCCGCTCGGCCAGCACCGGCAACTCCCGGTAGACCTGGCTGCGGGTCATTGACCAGTACGGCGCCAGTCGGCGCTCGGCGGCGGCCATCAACTGGCCACCTGTCATGGGACCCTCGTGGAGCAGCCCAAGCAGGGCCGCCGCCGTGGGGTTCACTCCGGTTTCCGCCATGCCCCTCACGCTGCCACTTTGCCGGGCCGGCGTCCAGGATTTCACCGTTTCGCCACCCAATGGGGTTTCCTATGTGCACTGTCGGTGCCCGACGGTGCGTCGGCCCTGCTCAGCCTGACGACGAGTTGAGAAGGGGCCCCTTCTGTACGCGAGGCGTTGACAAGGGGCCCCGCCTACCCTCAGCCCATGTGGGGGTAGGTGTGGTCGGTGGGCGGGACGAAGGTCTCCTTTATGGTCCGGGGCGACGTCCAGCGGATCAGGTTGTGCCAGGAGCCGGCCTTGTCGTTGGTGCCGCTGGCCCGCGCGCCACCGAAGGGCTGCTGCCCGACCACCGCACCGGTCGGCTTGTCGTTGATGTAGAAGTTCCCCGCCGCGTAGCGCATCTTCTCCGCCACCGCGTCGACCACCCGGCGGTCGGTGGCGAAGATCGACCCGGTGAGCGCGTACGGGGCGATCGACTCGGCCTGGGTGACGACCTCGTCGAAGCGGGCGTCGTCGAAGACGTGCACGCCGAGGATCGGCCCGAAGTACTCGGTGGTGAACGTCTCGTGGGCCGGATCGCCGCATTCGAAGATCGTCGGACGGACGAACCAGCCGATCGAGTCGTCGGCGGTGCCGCCGGCGACGACCCGGCAACTGTCGTCGTAGGAGATCAACTTCAACGCGGCGGTGTGCCGGGAGAACGCCTTGTCGTCGATCACCGCCCCGCCGAAGTTGCGGAAGTCGGTGACGTCGCCGTAGGCCAGCCCGTCCGTGGTGGCGGCCAGCCGGTCGCGCAGGCCGCCCTCCCAGAGCGAGCGCGGGACGTACGCCCGGGAGGCCGCCGAGCACTTCTGGCCCTGGTACTCGAAGGCACCCCGGATCAGCGCGGTGTGCAGGGCGTCGACGTCCGCGCTGGGGTGCGCGACCACGAAGTCCTTTCCCCCGGTCTCGCCGACCAGCCTCGGGTAGCCCCGGTAGGTCGCGATGTTCTCGCCCACCGTGCGCCAGAGGTGCTGGAAGACCTTGGTGGACCCGGTGAAGTGGATGCCAGCCAGGTCTGGGTCGGCCAGCACTACGTCGGAGACCTGTTCACCCCGGCCGGTGACCATGTTGATCACACCGGGCGGGAGACCGGCCGCCTCGAACAGTCGCATGGTGAAGTGCGCCGCGAACTGCTGGGTCGGGCCCGGCTTCCAGACGACCGTGTTGCCGAGCAGGGCCGGCGCCGAGGGCAGGTTGCCGGCGATCGCGGTGAAGTTGAACGGGGTGACCGCGTAGACGAAGCCCTCCAGCGGTCGGTGGTCGAACCGGTTCCACACACCGGCGGACGACAACGGCTGCTCGGCGAGGAGCCGGCGGGCGAAGTGCACGTTGAAGCGCAGGAAGTCGATGAACTCGCAGGCGGCGTCGATTTCGGCCTGCACCGCGGTCTTCGACTGGCCGAGCATGGTGGCCGCGTTGAGCGTGTCCCGCCAGGGGCCGGCGAGCAGTTCGGCGGCGCGTAGGAGGATCGCGGCCCGTTCCTCGAAGGGTAGCGCGCGCCACCCGGGTGCCGCGTCCTTGGCCGCCTTGACGGCGGCCCGCGCGTCGTCGTGGGTGGCGTGCCCGGTGATACCGAGCACCTCGGCACGCCGGTGCGGCTGCACCACCTGGATGGACTCGCCGCCGGCCATCCGCTGCTCGCCCGCGATGGTCATCGGCAGGTCGATGCGCTCGGCGGCCAGCTCGGTGAGCCGCCGCCGGAGCCGCTCGCGGTCAGCGCTGCCCGGCTCGTAGCTTCGCACCGCCTCGTTGTGCGGCTCGGGTACGGAGAACACGGCGTCCATCAGGGCTCCTGGCGATCTCGACGGCGATGGCGAAACCGGCCCCACGGTGGCGGGACCTCATCCCGATCCTCCCATGTCCGGCGCCGCTCGATCACAGCCAGGCCACACCGAAACCGCCGATCAAGAGGCTGTCGATGAACTTCGGCATGCATTCGTGCCTGAGATCGGCAAACACCCGAAGGAACGCAGGTGCCGCGGTTTTGGACCTCCGTGCAACCTGGCCGCGTACGCTGGGTTGCCGGTAACGTTCCGGCCCGGTCGGGCCTGGCGGCGAAGGGGAGACGATGAGCAACGAGCCCGGTGGGCCGACCGCCGCGCAACCCGACCCTCCGGTGACAGTCGACCCGTCGCCCGCGGGAGCCATCGACATCGGGCGACCGACACCCGCACCCGGGACGTTGGCGCTGGCGGTGCTCGCGGCGGGCTGGCTGGCGGCGATGCTCTGGTCGACCCGCGAGGCGATCAGCTCGGCGACCGCCGGCGTCACCGCGGTCAGCCTGTCGGCCTTCGCGCTGCCCGGCGTGATCTCGGCCGCGCTGGTGGCCGGCGCGGCGGTGGGGTTGGCCGTCGGCGAGCCGGTCGCCCGGCGAGGTGACCGGACGACCCTGCGATTCGTGGTCGCGGTCGGCACCGGCCTGCTGGTAGGGCTCCTTGCCGCGCTCGCGATCGACCTCAGCTACGCCGGCGACACGGTCACCCGGACGATCGCCGGTACCACCGCAGCCGCAGCCGTCATCGGCGGTGCGCTCGCGGGTGCCCGAAACGGGGCGGTGGTCGGGGCGGTGGCCTACGCCGCACTGGTCACCCTGCTCTTCGTGGTGGCCTTCAGCCTGGTCCGGGACCCGCTGTTCGACCTCTTCGGTGCCGGCGACAGCCAGCAGTCGCTGGTCGACGCGGCCAGCTGGGTCTCCCGGACCGAGTCCCTGCTGGCCGGGCTCGTCGCCGGCGTCCTGGCGTTCGGCTACCTCAGCTGGGCACGACGGCGGGCCGCCCACAGCGGCACGGGAGCCGAGCTGCGCTGGCCGGCCTACCTCGTCGCCGGGGCGGGTCCGGGGCTGCTGCTGTTGCTCACCGAGGTGATCATCAGGGTCGGTGGGCGTTCCCTGATCGACCTGGCCGCCGCGCTCAGCGAGGCGGACGCGGTGGCGCAGACATCCCTCGGCACCACACGGGTGGACAACGCCATCTGGGTGCTCTTCGTCGGCGCGCTGACCGCCATGGTCACCTTCGGTCGCACGCTCGCCTCGCCACCAGCCGAGGACGAGGCGTCCGAGCCGGACGACTCAGGCGTCGACGAGGCGAGCACCCGCAGCGCCGGCCGCTGACCGGGGCCGGGGCCGGGGCCGGGGTGGGTTCGCGTGGACCGGCGGTCACTCCTCGGCGGCGGCACCGGTACCGAGCAACGTCTCCAACTCGCTCGGGTCGTACCACTCCAGTTCGTGGTCCTCGGCGCCGTCGACGGTGAACTGCGCGTCGGGATCGCCGGCCAGCGCCTCCATCACCACCTGCGCGGCTGCGGCGACGTCGGTCGCGGCGTCCACACCGTCCACGTGGATGGCCGCCACGGCGGAGGCCGGCACCGGCCCGCGCAGCTCCACCGTGCTGGCGCCCAACTCGCCGTCGCCCCGACCGATCCTCGTCGCCGGCAGGTCCGCCGAGATCACCACCCGCCGGGGCGGCACGGCCGGGTCGCGGCCGATCAGTTGCAGGGCGTCCTGGGCGGCCCGGGTGAAGGCGACGTACTCCAACTCCTCCTCGTCGCCCTCCGCGTACCACTCGCGCAGCGTCGGAGTCACCGCGTGCGCCTGCGTCGCGGAGAGGCCCTGCTCAGGCAGCCCGGCCAGCATTGGCACGGTCGCCGGCACGTAGACCCGAACAAGCTCGTCAGTCACCGGTGATCTCCCCCGCTCTGTTCCGTTCGTCGGCTACGCCACCGGCCGGGCGTACGACCGCGTCGTGCGCCGTGACCGTCATACACCCCGGACCGCTCCGGTGGAAGTTCCGGCTACGTCCGGTGTGTCCGGCTGTGCCGGCGTGCCGCTCGACATCGGTGGCCTGACCACACCATCGATGGCAAACTGAGGCAAACGACATCAACCCTGGGAGTTTCCGTGGAGCCGAGGTTCCTGCTCCTGTCCGACGTGGCCACCGAGCTGAACGTGTCGGACTCGCAGGTCTACCACATGGTACGCAGCGGCGAACTACCCGCGATCAAGGTCGGCGGACGGGGCCAGTGGCGGGTCGAGCGGGCCCGGCTGGAGGAGTACATCCAGCACAAGTACGCGGAGACCGCCGAGTGGGTTCGCGGCAACCCGCTGGCCGAACGCGAGCCCGAGTAGCCAGGACGTCACGGCGGCATTGACCGATGCCTTCATCATGTCGGAGAATCGACGCTGTCGAAGGCAAACGAAGGCAAACGCACGCGATTGCGGTTGAGTGAGGGGCGGTCTGATGACGGATCTCCGGCGACCCGGGCCGGCACACCCGCCCGTGCGGCTGCGCCCCGTGCCCGCATCCGATCCACCCTTCGTGGACGAGGACACCGCTGGCTGGCCCGCCAAGACCGACGGGCAACTCGCGCTCGACCTATTCGCTGGCAACCCACGCTGGTCCAGCGAGCGCCCATCCGATCGGCCCCCCGCCCGGTGGAACGCCACCCGCACCGGCAGACGTGCCGGCGCGCCGGGCACCCCCACGGCGGACGAGCGACGTTCCCTCGGTCGACCCACGCCGGCCGGGCCCGGCGACGACGCCATCCGGCACCTGCCGCTAGAGGCCCTGGCGACGGCCACCCCGGCGGCCACCCGCGTCGCCCACCGGTTCGTCACCACCTGCCTCGAGGTGCTCAACGGCTTCCGGCCGCCGGTGCAGCTCCGGCAGCAACTCGACCCGGCCCGGTCCGCCCAACTGCTGCACGAACTCGCCCGCGCCGCCGCCCGCGGGGTGCCCGCGCGGCGCCGCTCGACCCGACCCGGCCTCCGGCTGCGTCGGCTCCGTGTCTGCGAGCCACATTCCGCCGCCATCGAGGCCGCCGCGGTGCTCACCGGAGCCGCCGGCCGCAGCTGGGCGCTGGCTCTACGCCTGGAGTACCGGCGTGGCAACTGGCTCTGCACCGACCTGCGGGTCCTCTGACCCGCCCTCGTCACTCACCTGCTCAAGGCTGACTGCCAGACCTGCCTGGCGGTCAGCCTGATGGCGGCCGGACGTACTCGATCCAGGATCGAGTGGCCGTGTTCGTGGCCGCTCGTTCCTGGACCGAGTGGTGATCCTGTGGGCGCGTCGGCCTAGCCGGCCGAGTTGCCGCCGGGGGCACCGTGGCAGCGCTTGTACTTACGACCCGAGCCGCAGGGGCACGGTGCGTTGCGGGACGGTCCGTTGCCGGCGCTCGCCTGGCCGGGCGCGACCTGGCGGGCCGCGCCCGCCGGAACCGCCGGGTCACGCAGGCCAGCGGCCGGGCGCTGCGACACCGGGCGTCCCGGCGCCGCCGGGACAGTCGGATCCGGCTGCCCGATGCCCAGCGCCGGAGCGCGCTGGTCGCCGCGTTGCACGGCGACTCCGCCGGCTCCGGCCTCGCCGTCGATGGTCGGCGCGGAGTACTGCAGCCCCTGCTGCTGCGGCGCCCTAACCAGGCCCTTGGCCCGGATCTCCACCGGCTTGTCCAGCAGCTGGACCTCCTCGGCCGCCTCCGGCTCGTCGACCTGCACCTCAAGGTTGTAGAGGAAGCCGACCGTCTCTTCCTTGATGCCGTCCATCATGGTGGCGAACATGTCGAAGCCCTCGCGCTGGTACTCCACCACCGGGTCGCGCTGGGCGTACGCCCGCAGCGAAATGCCCTCCTGGAGGTAGTCCATCTCGTAGAGGTGCTCACGCCACTTGCGGTCGATGACCTGGAGCAGCACCATCCGCTCCAGCTGCCGGGCGCCCTCGACGCCAAGCTGCTCCTCGCGCCGGTCGTACGCAGCGTTCGCGTCGTCCCTGAGCCGGGCGACCAGGAAGTCGCCGTCGATGCTAGCCCGTGACCCGCCGGCTTCCTCCTCCATCTCCTCGATGGTGATGCCCACCGGGTAGAGCTGCTTGAGGTTGGTCCACAGCTGGTCGAGGTCCCAGTCCTCGGCGTAGCCGTCGGCGGTGGCTCCCCGCACGTACTCCTCGACCACTGTACTGATCATGGTGCGTACCTGCTCGGAGAGGTCCTCGCCGTTGAGCACCCGCAGCCGCTCGGCGTAGACCACCTGGCGCTGCTTGTTCATCACCTCGTCGTACTTGAGGACGTTCTTGCGGATCTCGGCGTTCTGCCCCTCGATCTGGGCCTGCGCGTTCTTGATCTGGCGGGTGACCATCTTCGACTCGATGGGCACGTCCTCCGGAATGTTGAAGCGGTCCATGACCGCCTCCACCGCGCCGGAACGGAACCGCTTCATCAACTCGTCCTGCAGCGACAGGTAGAACCGCGACTCGCCCGGGTCGCCCTGCCGGCCGGACCGACCCCGCAGCTGGTTGTCGATCCGCCGGGACTCGTGCCGCTCGGTGCCGAGCACATAGAGCCCACCGGCGTCGGCGACCTCATCCGCCTCGGCGTCACACGCCTGCTTCCACTTGGGCATGACCTCTTCGAGGGCCTTGTCGTACTCCTCGGCGTTCTCCAGCGGGTCGAGCCCGCGCTGGCGCAGTTCACTCGCGGCAAGGAACTCGGGGTTGCCACCGAGCAGGATGTCGGTGCCCCGGCCGGCCATGTTGGTGGCCACCGTGACCGCGCCCTTACGACCGGCCTGGGCGACGATCTCCGCCTCCCGGGCATGGAACTTCGCGTTGAGTACCGAGTGCGGAATGCCCCGGCGGCGCAGCAGCGTGGACAGGATCTCGGAATTCTCCACCGAGACCGTGCCTACCAGCACCGGCTGCCCGGCCTGGTGCCGCTCGGCGATGTCCTCGATGACGGCGTTGAACTTGGCCTGCTCGGTCTTGTAGATCACGTCGGCCCGGTCCTCGCGGACCATCGGCCGGTGGGTCGGGATGGTCACCACGCCGACCTTGTAGACCTTGTTGAACTCGCCCGCCTCGGTCTGCGCGGTACCGGTCATGCCGGAGAGCTTGTCGTAGAGGCGGAAGTAGTTCTGCAGGGTGATGGTGGCAAGCGTCTGATTCTCCTGCTTGATCTCCACCCCCTCCTTGGCCTCGATCGCCTGGTGCATGCCCTCGTTGTAGCGGCGGCCGTGCAGGATCCGGCCGGTGAACTCGTCGACGATCAGGACCTCGCCGTCGTTGACGATGTAGTCCTTGTCGCGCTTGTACAGCTCCTTGGCCTTGATCGCGTTGTTCAGGTAGCCGACCAGCGGAGTGTTCACCGACTCGTAGAGGTTGTCGATGCCGAGCCGGTCCTCGACCTTGGCCACGCCACGCTCGGTGACCGCGATGGTGCGCTTGGAGTAGTCGACCTCGTAGTCGCCCTCGCCGTCCTTGCCGGACTGCAGCCGGGCCACCACGGCGGCGAACTCGCCGTACCAGCGGGCGGAGTGCTCGGCCGGACCGGAGATGATCAGCGGGGTGCGGGCCTCGTCGATCAGGATCGAGTCGACCTCGTCTACCACAGCGAAGTTGTGGCCACGCTGGACCAGCTCGTCCTTGGACCATGCCATGTTGTCGCGCAGGTAGTCGAAGCCGAACTCGTTGTTCGTGCCGTAGGTGATGTCGCACTCGTAGGCCGCACGGTGCTCGACGGACGGCCGGTTGGGCAGCACCACGCCGACGGTCAGCCCGAGGAACTCGTGCACCCGGCCCATCCAGGCGGCGTCGCGCTGGGCCAGATAGTCGTTGACGGTGATCACGTGCACGCCCTTTGCGGACAGCGCGTTGAGGTAGACCGGCATCACCGAGGTCAGGGTCTTGCCCTCACCTGTCTTCATCTCGGCGATGTTGCCGAAGTGCAGCGCCGCGCCACCCATCACCTGCACGTCGTACGGCCGCTGGCCGAGCACCCGCGCCGCTGCCTCCCGGCAGACCGCGAATGCCTCGGGCAGCAGGTCGTCCAGGGTCTCGCCCTCGGCGATCCGCTCCCGGAACTGCTCGGTCATGTCGCGCAACTCGTCATCGGTGAGATTGACGTAGTCGTCCTCGATCGAGCTGACGGCGGCGGCGATCGCCTTGAGGCGACGCACCATGCGCCCCTCGCCCGCACGGAGGACCTTTTCAAGAATCGACACGGATCAACGCTCCCCTAGACAGTCTCCGAACCATCGTAGGCGTTCCGGCGGGCCGGTGGTCACTGGTGGAGGTGGTCGAGTGCCGCGAACCTGACATAACACGCTCCATGCCTACCCGCGTCCCGGTTATCGGTTACGCCGTCGGCGAACGATCCGGCACGATGGTGCCGATGGAGCCCGTGGAGATCACCGAAGACGGCCTGCTGCTACGGCCATGGCGGGCCGCCGACGCCGACACCGTCCACCGCGCCTGCCAGGATCCGGACATCCAGCGCTGGACCAGAGTTCCCCGCCCGTACCGGCCCGAACACGCCCAGAAGTTCGTGGCCGACGGGGCGCGCCAGTGGGAACTCGGCACCGGCGCGCCGTTCGCGGTCTGCGACGCCGCCAGCGGCGAGCTGCTCGGCGCCTGCGGGCTGAACACGATCAACCGCCAGCACGAACTCAGTGAGATCGGCTACTGGACCGCGCCGTGGGCGCGCCGGCGGGGCGTCGCCGTGGGCGCCGTCCGGGCCACCGCCCGGTGGGCCTTCGACGAACTGAAGGTACGGCGGCTGCTCTGGACGGCCCTGGTGGGCAACCACGCCTCCCGGCTCGTCGCCCTCCGGGCCGGTTTCCACGTCGAGGGGCGACTGCGGGCCGCCGACCCGGAGCAGGACGGCTGTCACGAATGGGTCGGTTCGCTGCTGCCCGGCGACGTGCCGGCCCCCGCCGGGGTGAGCCCCGCCGGCCCCGGCACGCTGGCGGCCCGCCGGGCGGGCGTCTTCGGCCGGGAACAGCCCACCCTGTTCGCCACCGCCGGCAGGCACGAGCTGATCCTGCGCCCGATGGAGGTTCGCGACCTCGACCAGCTTGTCGCCACCTGCCGCGACCCGGAGACGCTGCGCTGGACGACAGTCCCGGAGAGCTACCAGCGCACGGACGCCGAACACTTCCTCACGTTGGTGCAGGGCACCTGGGCCGCCGGCACAAGCGCCAGCTTCGTCGTCGCCGACCCCGCCGACCGGTACGCCGGCTCGATCGACCTGCGGCTGTCGGCCACCGACCCGCTCCTGGCCGACGTCGGCTTCATGACCGCGCCGCACGCCCGAGGCCGGGGCTACCAACCGGCCGCGCTGGCCGCGGTCTGCGCCTGGGGCTTCACCACGCTCGGGCTGGCCCGCGTCGAATGGCGGGCCAACGTCGGCAACGTCGCCTCCCGCCGGGTCGCCGAGAAGGCCGGCTTCACCCTCGAAGGCACCGCCCGCAGGGCACTGCACCACCGCGGCACCCGGGTGGACGCCTGGCTGGGCGCCCTGCTCGCGGAGGACCTGACGTGACACCGCAGCCGGTCGAGGCGCCCGGGATCAGGCTGCGCGCGTTCCACCTGGACGACGTCGCCGACATCACCGCCGGCTGTGCCGACCCGCTCGTCCAGCGGTTCCTCGACGGCCTGCCCGACCCGTACACCGAGGCCGAGGCCCGGCGGTGGGTAACCGAGAGCGCCCCCGCCGCCTTTGCCAGCGGAGGGGCCGCGTACGCCGTCACCGACCCGGCCACCGACCGGCTGCTCGGCACCGTGGGACTGAGCCACCCGGTGCCGCAGCGCGGCCAGGCCGAGATCGGCTACTGGGTCGCGCCGTGGGCGCGCGGCCGGGGCGTGGCCACCACCGCCACCCGGGCCCTGGCAGAGCACGCCTTCGCCACCGGCACCGCCCGATTGGAGCTGCTCACCCACGTCGAGAACGCCGCCAGCCAGCGGGTCGCGTTGGCCGCCGGGTTCCGGTCGGAGGGGGTACGCCGCGGGGCCACGCCGGTACGGGACGGCCGCCGGCGCGACCTGACGCTGTGGGTACGCCTCGCCGACGATCCGCCCGGGCCGGTCGAGCGACCGTTGCCGGACCTACCCGACGGCCGACTCACCGACGGCGTCGTCCTCCTGCGTCGACTGGGTCCGCTGGACGCCGACCAGATGTACCGCCTGCACACCGATCCGGCGGTGGTGCGGACCCGGGTACCCCCGACGCCGGCCGGCTGCGACGAGATCGACCGGCGCTGTCGTGGCGCGGAGAGTCAGTGGCTGGTCGGCGGCGCCGCAGCGATGGCCGTCCTCGACGTGGCGTCCGGCGATTTCGCGGGCAACTGCATGCTGCTGTACGACCAGCCCGCGTCCGGACAGGCGATGGTCGGGTACAGCCTGCTGCCCCGGTGGCGCGGGCACGGCTACGCGACCCGGGCGGTTCGGCTGCTGGCCCGGTGGGGGTTCGACCAGGTCGGCCTGGCCCGCCTCTGGGCCGGCACCCTGCCGGAGAACGTGGCTTCCCAGCGGGTGCTGGAGAAGGCCGGGTTCCGACGGGAGGGGCTGCTGCGGGGGCGGCTACCCGGCACGGCCGGCGGGAGGGTCGACTCGACGGTCTTCGGGCTGCTGCCGACGGACCTTGCGGACTGACTCGGCGCGGGCGTCCGCCGGCGGGCTGGCGCGGCGCGCAGGGCAGGCGTGACGGCTCGGGCCGGGAGGACCCCGACCCGAGACGCCGGCACCGGATCAGATGTCCAGCGAGATGATGCCGTAGTCGTAGGCGTGCCGTCGGTACACGACGCTCGGCCGGCCGGACTCCTTGTCGTGGAACAGGTAGAAGTCGTGGCCGACGAGTTCCATCTGGAACAGGGCGTCGTCGATCGTCATCGGCTCGGCGGAGTGCACCTTCTCCCGCGCGATGTGCCACGGCTGGTTGTCCGCGTACTCCTCGTCGGGCCGCTCGGCCACGGCGGTGGCGGTGCCGTTCGGCGCGGGTGCGGTCAGCGCGGGCAGGTCGGTCACCGGCAGCCCGGCGGTCGCGGCCGAAACCGACAGCGGCGCGTGCCGGCCACGGTGGACCCGGCGCCGGTCGGCGGCGCGGCGCAACCGGGCGTCGAGCTTGGCGATCGCCGCGTCCAGCGCGCTGTAGAAGTCGTTCGTGCAGGCCTCCGCCCGGATGACCGGGCCACGCGAGACGCAGGTTATCTCCACCCGCTGGCAGTGATCGGCCTGGCGCGGATTGCGCTCGTGAAACAGTTCGACATCGACACGGATAAGTTTGTGGTCGTAGCGTTCGATCTTGGCGAGCTTGTCTGCTACGTGCACCCGGTAATGGTCCGGCACTTCGACGTTACGGCCCTTGACCACGATGTCCACGTGACCTCCCTCGTACGGACGGTCCTCGATCCGAAAACTCCGGTCGTGCCCGGGATGGCCCCGCTCGGCGTCGACCGGTCGATACGGCTACGCCTCCCTTCACCGCCGGGGACTGGCTGGGGTGACCTTCCTACCCCCGACAACCAAACGCTAACTCCTGTTCGCCCGGCCGTCACCCCCGGTCGCCAAGACCACCGGGGAATTTCCACACCACATACACGAAGGGGTTAAATGGAAACACAACCAGTCACCGATGATGTCTCTTCTCGGTCGCCGCCAGCACCGCCGCCACCGAAGGCGGCAACCCACGCGCGGTCAGCACCTGACTGACCGCCGCCAGGGTCGACCCGGTGGTGACGATGTCGTCCAGCAGCACCACGGTCGATCCCCGGGGTGCCGCGACGACACCCGGCCGGGCCCGGAACGCGCTCGCGGCCACCGCGGCCCGACCGGCGCTGTCCAGCGTCACCGAGTCCGGCCGCGGCAGGGCCCGCACCGGCCGGTGTACCCGCACCGGCCAGCCCGCCGTTCGCAGCCGTCGCGCGCAGTGCCGGGCCAGCCGGCCGAGATGGTCGCCGTAGCGGGCCCGCGCCGCCTCCGGGGTGTCCGGTACCGGCACCAGCAGCACCGGACGCACCGGACCGACCGCCGCCGCGACCACCTCGGCGAGCAGGGCACCGAGCGGCCCGGCGACGGCGTGCCGACCATGTTCCTTGTACGCCAGCAGCACCTCCCGCAACGGACCGCCGTACGTTCCGAGGGCGTGGCAGGGTGGCAGTCCCGGCGGGGCGGGAACGGGCCGCACCGGCCGGGGGCGCAACGCCCGCAGCGCGGTCACGCAGTCAGGGCAGACCCCGTGCCGTAGTCCCGACCGGCGGGCCCGGCAGCCGGCACACTCGGCGGGCAGCACCAGGTCGGCCAGGTCCGCCCAGATCCCGCCCAGCACGGCGACTCAGTAGAGGAAGATCGGCGCGGTGGGGTCGCCCGGGCGTACTCCCGCCGGCGGCAAAGTCACGTCCTGAACCTGCTCCCGGTTGATTCGCTCGAATGGGTTGAGGCGGTAGGCGACACCGTTGGCCTCGTACATGAACGAGCCGGCCAGCGGGGACAACTGGGTCGTGGGATACGCGGCCAGGTGATTGACCTGGGAGCCGGTGTCCTCCCGCAGCGGGGTCTCCAGGGCGCCGTCGACGCTCACGTCGTAGATCGCCGGACGGCCGGCCGCACCAGCCACCAGCAGCCGGTTCTCCGCCCACCACTCCACGGCCGTGACGTTGGTCAGGGAGGTGACCAGTCGCCGGGCCGGGCCGACCGCGGGAACCCCGGCCTCCCAGTTGATCGCGGCGACGTACAGCGCGCCGTCGACGACGAGCGCGACCCGCTGCCCGTCCAGGGCAGCCGCCACCGCACCGACCCGGCCGGGCAGGCCGAGAGGCACCTGCCGCATGGAGGCTAGGTCGTCGAAGCGGTACAGGCTACCGTCGGCGACCACCAACCCGGCCGGACGGCCACCGTCGATACCGATCCAGGCCGGCCGCCCGATGGCGGTGTGTGTGGTGGAACCGCGCAGCAGGTGCTCCACCATCGAGCGGCCACGGCCGATGGCCAGTCGCTGCCGCTCGTCCTCGCCGGTCACCACCAGGGCGGCCAGGGTTTCCTCACCGGCGCGGCGTAGCCCCGCGGTGACGATGTCGCGGTTGACCTCGGAAGCCACCGGCACCAGGCCGGCCGGCTCGTTGGCCACGGTCAGCGCGTGGATGGCCCCGTCGTAGACGCAGTACCGCCGGGCGTTCGGGTCGATCTCGTACAGCTGGTTCAACCTCCGCCGTTCGCCGAGGTCGACCACCTTGCGGGACTGGTTGAGGATCTTGATTTCGAGAGTGCCGTCCAGCTCCGGCAACGACCACGCCAGCTGGGTGGCGAGTTGCTCCAGCCGCTGTTCATCGACGCCGGGCATATCCAGGTTGACCTCCCAGCGCCCGTCCGAGCCGGTGGCATTGTTGATCATCTCGGTCCGGTCGGGCAGGCCGGACACCCCGACCCGCAACCACTCCGAGGGGCCGGCGGTCAACCACCGGACCACCTCGCTGACCCGACGCTCCGCCGGCACCACCGAGGAGAGATACCGCTGGTCCGGTACCAGCCGGGTGCGGTCCGAGGCCCAAAAGTAGATCGACTTCGACTGGTAGTAGCGGCGCAGGGCATCGTCGCTGAGCAGCAGCACGTTCGGCGGGTCGCTGACGAAGAAGCCGGCGTCCTCGTCACCCAGCGGACCGGCGCTGACCAGTCGAAACTCGTAGGTCGACTCGGTCGCGACCGGGGGCACCAGCACGCCGCTGGCCCGGAGCAGGCCAACCTGCTGCACGGCGATGGTCACCTTCATGCTGTCGACGTCCGGTTCGATCACCGGATCGTCGGTGAGCCGCACCACGGACAGCGCCACCTCGCTGCCCTGCTTCTCCTGCAACCCGGCCCGGTCCGAGGTCGTGATGAACCGCTTCACCCGCTCGTACGCCCGATCCGGCTCGCCCGCCGCCGCGGAGAGGAAATTCCGCACGAACGCCTCGGCGTCGCTGCCGGCGGCCTCCCGGGGCGGCGGTTCGGTGCCCCGGCCCAGCGAGAGGTTCGTCTCCGCAGCCGGTCCACGCTGCTCGATCTGCACCTCGCTGCGGTCGGGAATGCCGCAGCCGGCGGCGACGGCGACCGCCATCGTCCCGCCGAGCACACCCATCAGCAGCCGCCGCCTCACGAACCCACCTCCACGCGCGGCGGTGTCGCCGCCGGACCGACCGCGAGCGTGCCGTTCGGGCCGGGGCAGATGGCCAGCGGGCCGCCAGCCGGGGGAACGCCGAACGGCAGCGTCACGTCCGCCGGCACCAGCCGCAACGGCGAGGTGGTCAGCCGGTCACCGGCCCGCGCCGGCAGGGTCAGCCGGAACTGCGCGCCCTGACCCGGCGCGCCCCACGCCTCCAGCCAGCCGCCGTGCAGCCGCGCGTCCTCCACGCTGATCGACAGCCCCAAACCCGTCCCGCCAGTCTGCCGGGCCCGGGACGGATCGGCCCGCCAGAACCGGTTGAACACCAACTTCTCCTCGCCCGGCTTGAGCCCGACGCCGTGGTCGCGCACGGTCAGCGCGACGGCCGTCTCGTCCATCCCGAGCGTGATCCGCACCGGCCGGCCCTCGCCGTGCTCGACGGCGTTGCCAACAAGGTTGCGCAGCACCCGCTCGACCCGCCGAGGGTCGATCTCGGCGATCACCGGGGTGGCGGGGACGTCCAGCTCGATGTCCACCCCGACCCGCTCGGCCAGCCCGGACAGCCGGTCCACCACCCGATGGACTACCGGCACCAAATCGGTCGGCTCGGCGTCGAGCACCGCGAACCCCGCGTCGAACCGGCTGATCTCCAGCAGGTCGGTCAGCAACTCCTCGAACCGGTCCAGCTCGGCCTGGAGCAGTTCGGCGCTGCGGGCCACCGCCGGGTCGAACTCGGCACGCTCCGCGAAGATCAGATCGGCGGCCATCCGTACCGTCGTCAGCGGCGTGCGCAGCTCGTGCGAGACGTCCGAGGTGAACCTGCGTTGTAGCCGCGACATCTCCTCCAGCCGCAGGATCTGCCGTTGCAGGTTGGTGGCCATCTGGTTGAACGACGCGGCGAGCAGGGCAAGGTCGTCCTCGCCGTTGACGGCCATCCGCTGGTCCAGCAGACCGGCCGAGAGCCGCTGCGCGGTGCGGGCGGCCACCCGCACCGGGATCACCACCAGCCTGGTCACCAGCGCGGCGAGCAGGCCGAGCAGCAGCACCAGGGCGACCCCGGTGGCCACCACGGTGGCCCGCGCCTGGGCCGCCGTCGTGTCCTGCAGGGTCAGCGGCACGAAGTAGTAGAGCTCCACCTGACCGAACCGGGTCGGCACCGGTGACCCGTAGACCAGGTACTTGCGCTCGGACTCGCCGGTGAGCCGGCCGGTGCGGATCTGGTTGGCCACGTTGCCGCCGGCCACCGCGGCGCGCAGCTCGGGGCTGATCAGCGGTCGGACGTTCGCCGCCGGCGAGGTACGCGGCTCGATGACTCCGGGCCAGCTCTCCGCAGTGAGCGCCACGACCACCCCGCTGTTCTGCTGCGGGTCACCGCCGGCCAGGTAGTTGACCGTGCCGTCGATGGTCTCCTGGAGTTGGGCCTCCTGCGGCTGGCCGTAGAGGCTGAACTGCTTGGCCGCGTACTCCGCCCCGTTGAGCAGCCGGAGCTGGACGTCGGTCTTGGCGTTCTCCAGCAGGATATTCGTGATCTTGTCCGCGATCAGGTACGCGAAGCCGCCGACCAGCAGGCTGGACGTCACCAACGTGATGGTCACCACCCGGGCCTGCAGCGAGCGACGCCAGGTCTGGTGCAGGCCGGCCAGCAACCGGGCCGCCCGATCACCAACCGCATGCCACAGCTCCCGCGCGGCACCACGGCGGCGGGACGTCGACTCGAGATCCTTCAGCGGGGAGGTGGTCACAGTCCGACCAGGCTATCCGGTACCCGCCTTGTATCCCACGCCGCGAACGGTCAGGATGATTTCCGGTCGCTCCGGATCTGGTTCGATCTTGGCACGTAGCCGCTGCACATGGACGTTCACCAGCCGGGTGTCCGCCGCGTGCCGGTACCCCCAGACCTGCTCCAGCAGCACCTCCCGGGTGAAGACCTGACGCGGCTTGCGGGCCAGCGCGACCAGCAGGTCGAACTCCAGCGGCGTCAACTTCACCTCCTCGTCGTTGCGGCTGACGGTGTGCGCCGGGACGTCGATGGAGATCTGGTTTTCGGGCGGGCCGATGGTGAGCATCTCCGGCGCGGCGTCCTCGCCCCGCCGCAGCCGCGCCCTCATCCGGGCCACCAGTTCCTTGGGCTTGAACGGCTTCACCACGTAGTCGTCGGCCCCCGACTCCAGACCGAGCACGACGTCCACCGTGTCGTTTTTCGCGGTCAGCATGACGATCGGCACCCCGGACTCGCCCCGGATCGCCCGCGCCACGTCGATACCGCTCATTCCGGGCAGCATGAGGTCGAGCAGGACGATATCGGGACGATTCTCCCGGAACGCGGCCAGTGCCCGTTCTCCGTCCGCGACAAAGGAGGGCATGAAACCTTCACTACGCAGCACGATGCCGAGCATCTCGGCGAGCGCAGGGTCGTCGTCGACCACCAGTACCCGAGCTCTCATGGGGTTAATGTTTCCATCCCGTCAGTTCGGTGGGATCGGCGTCACCCGGCACGCTACTGCCGCCAGGCGGGCGCTGCCCAGCACCGGCCGGTTCCGCCCCCACATGAGCCGCCCCCGGAGCGGGACTGCACCCGGGAGGATCGCGCGTGTCAACATGATCCCCGGGTGCGCCGCAGCGCGCCACCACCCGCCGCTTCCCAGGAGTACGCGTGCCCGAGACCGGCCCGACCGTCGTGCTCCCCGGCCGCCCGCTCACCATCGGCGAAACGCTCGACTCCGCCGTCCTGCTGCTGCGCGGCCAGGCAGCTCTCCTGATCCCACTCGCCGCCGCCCTGGCTGCCGGCGAACAACTCCTGCTGCTGCCGCTGCGCGACGTCGCGGGTGCCACCCCGCCGCTGTGGTGGGCGCCCAGCCTGAGCGCCTTCGCCCCGTTCTGGGTCTTGCTGTCCGTTGGTGCCGCGACCGAGGCAATGATCATCCTGCTGCTCGGCAACCCGGCCGCCCGCGCCGCCGGCAACGCGTTGCTCGGCCAGCGGACAACCGCCCGAGAGCTGCTGCGTGCCCCCGATGGCCGCTGGGGCTCCACCGTCGGGCTCTGCGCGCTGGTCGGTGCCGTCATGCTGTTCCTCTCCCTGATCGGCCCCACCTGGCTCGTCGGCTTCGCCCTGCTCGGCGCGGTGGCCCCGGCACTGGTGATCGACCGCGTCGCACCGAGCCGCGCCATCCGCCGCTCCGCCACCCTCGCGCTGCGGGTCGACGGCCGCGGCGCCGCCCTGCGGGTGCTGGGTTACCTCGTCTGGTGGATCCTGCGGGTCGGGCTCGGCTGGGGTCTCCTCACCGCGCTGAGCACACTCGGCCTGGTCTCCGACCGCTGGGCGGCAGGCGCCGCCATGCTGGTCTGGGCGATGGTGAACGCGGGTGCCTACGCCGCGCTCGCCTGCCTGGACGCCGTGGTGCATCTGGAGACCCGGATCCGCAGCGAAGGGCTGGACATCCACCTTTCCCGGGCCGCCACCCCGCGTACCCCGGCAGACCTGCTGGCGGTCGGCGGATGAGCCTCAGCCGCTGGTGGACCGAGAGCACGGCGGCGCTCGGCGACCACCTGCCGCTGCCGCTGGCCCTGCTGCTGGTGGTGCTGGCGACGGCGCTGGCCGCCGCCGGCTGGTACACCTTCCCCGCCTGGCTGCCCCGGCGACGCCGCACCCGACCGGCCCGCCCGAAGCCCGGCGTCGCCGCGCCGGGACCGACCACGCCCACTCCCACACCGGACCAAGCACCCGCCGCCACCCGCACAGTGGCCGACCGGCTGGCCGCCGAGGGCCGACACGACGAGGCGGTCCGCGAACGCCTGCGTGTGATGCTCCACGACCTGGCCGACCGCCACCTGGTGCGGATTCGGCCAGGCATGACCGTCACCGAGGTCGTCGCCGTGGCCGCCGCCCACCGGCCGCCGGCCGGCCCGCCCCTGGCCGCCGCCGCCACCATCTTCTCCGAGGTGTGGTACGCGCAGCGCCCGGCGACGGCGGAGCACGACCACCGGATGCGCGAGCATGCCGACCGGCTGCGGCAGGTACTCGCCGACGGGCCTGCCGACGCCGACCCACCCGACGCGGGCGGGGCGGTGGCACGATGACGGCCCAACCGGCAAGGCGTCGTCACCGGGTCCTGATTCCGGTGCTGCTGGGCGCACTGCTGATCGCCGTCACACTGGTCAGCCGCGAGGTCGACCAACCGGACCAGGCCGACCGGGGTTTCCTATCCCCGGTGGTGACCGGTGACGACGGCGGCAGCCGGCTCGCCGAGAGCCTGGCCCGGCGCGGGATCGTGGTGCAGCGGGAGACCGACACTATCCAGGCGCTGCTGGCCACCCGGCCCGGGGCGGCCACCCTCTTCGTGCCGGCACCCGGGCTGCTACACCCACGGACCGTCAGCTACCTGGGCCTGTTGCCCGCCGGCACCCGACTGGTGCTGGTGGATCCGCCCCGGCGGGTGCTGGACGCCGCCGGGCTGTCGCTTCGGCCAGCCGGGCGGCGGTGGGCGACCAGGGCGCTCACCCCGCACGTCGGCGACCGGCCCTGTCCCCTGGCCGACGTCGCCCCCGCAGCCACGGCCGCGGTCGCCCGGCAGCGGTACGCCCCGACCGGTCCGCCGGGGAGCGTCGACCTCTGCTTCGCCGGCGGCCTGGCCCGCCTCCCCGGCCCCGCCGAGAGCATCGTGGTGGGAGCCAGCGATCCGTTCCGCAACGACCGGATCGGCGAGTGGGACAACCACGCCTTCGCCACCGGGCTGCTCGCCACCGCCGGCCGGGTGGTCTGGCTCGACCTCGACGGCCCCGCGCCGCCCCCACCCGAGCCCAGCCGCGCCCCGACCTCGCAACTGCCGGAGTCCTCTGGCGACGGCTTCGGCGAGCCCGACGACCAGGAGGAACTGGGCGGCGGCGAGCGTGAGCAGCCCACGCCCGACAGCCGGCCGGGCGGCGACGCGTCCGGTCCCGGCGGGCCGGACCGGGACGGCAGCGCCAACCCGCTCTGGTCTGCCTTCCCGCCCTGGTTCTGGGCACTGCTGCTGCAACTCGCCCTGGCCGTGCTACTGATCGCCGCCGGGTGTGCCCGGCGTCTCGGCCCGCCCACGCCGGAGCCGTTGCCAGTGACCGTGCCCGGCGCCGAGACGGTGCTCGGCCGGGCCCGGCTCTACCGGCGGGCGCGAGCCCGGAACAGCGCGGCGCAGACCCTGCGCGAGGCCGCCCGGTCCCGGCTCACGGGTCGGCTGCACCTGCCGGCCGACGCGCCACCGGACGACGTCGCCGCCGCGGTGGCCTCCGCCACCGGCGACCGCACCGACACCATTCGACAACTGCTCTACGGCGACGTGCCGGAAACCGACCGCGACCTGCTGGCGCTGGCCGGAGACCTGAACCGCACGGGCCGTGACACCACGCCGTCGTCCGCCACGCAACCGCCATCGCCCGCGCCACCGCAGCCCGCCGGCACCGCGACCGATCCGGCGTACCAGGCCCGGCTGCCGAAGCCGCGATCCGAAGGAGACACCCGGTGACCCGACCCGCCATGACCCTCGACCCGACCGCCGCCGATCCCGCCCGGGCCGCGCTGCACCGCCTGCGTTCCGAGGTCGCCAAGGCCGTCGTGGGGCAGGACGCCGTGGTCACCGGGCTGATCGTCGCCCTGGTCTGCCGTGGCCACGTGCTGCTGGAGGGCGTGCCGGGGGTGGCCAAGACCCTGCTGGTGCGAACGGTGGCCGCCGCACTCGACCTGACCGCACGGCGGGTGCAGTTCACCCCCGACCTGATGCCCGGTGACGTCACCGGCTCCATGGTCTTCGACGCGCGGACCGCGGCGTTCACCTTCCGCGCGGGGCCCGTCTTCACCAACCTGCTGCTCGCCGACGAGATCAACCGAACCCCGCCGAAGACGCAGTCCGCCCTGTTGGAGGTCATGGAGGAGCGGCAGGTCACCGTCGAGGGTGAGCAGCGGCTGCTGCCCGACCCGTTCATCGTCGCCGCCACCCAGAACCCGGTTGAGTACGAGGGCACGTATCCGCTGCCGGAAGCCCAGCTTGACCGGTTCCTGCTCAAGCTCACCGTGCCACTGCCGGCCCGCGAGGAGGAGTTGGGCGTGCTCCGCGCCCACCACGCCGGCTTCGACCCTCGGGACCTGACCGCCGCCGGGGTACGACCGGTGGCCGACGCGGCCGACCTGGCTGCCGCGCGGTCCGCGGTGGGCCGGGTGCACGTGGCCGAGTCCCTGCTGGGCTACGTCGTGGACCTGTGTCGGGCCACCCGTGCCACCCCGACCCTGGAACTGGGTGCCTCGCCCCGCGGGGCGACAGCCCTGCTCGGCACCGCGAAGGCGTGGGCCTGGCTGACCGGCCGCGACCACGTGGTGCCGGACGACGTCAAGGCGATGGCCCGGCCCACCCTGCGTCACCGGCTGCGGCTACGCCCCGAGGCCGAGCTGGAGGGCGTCGGGGTGGACGCGGTACTGGACACGGTGCTGGCCACCGTGCCGACCCCGCGATGACCTGGCGGGCGGCGGCGCTACTCGCGGCGGGCGCGCTGACCCTGCCCGCATGGCCGTCGCCACTGGCCGGAGTGGCAGTGATGACCGTCGCGGTCCTGCTGCTGCTCGCCGTGGATCTCGCGCTCGCCGCACCGCTGCGGGCGCTCACCGCGCAGCGCACCGGCGATCCCAGCGTCCGGCTCGGCGGCACCGCCACGGTCACCCTGCACCTGGGTAACGCCTCCGGTCGGCCGCTGCGGGCCCAGGTCCGCGACGCCTGGGTGCCGTCGGCCGGGGCCCAACCGGACGTACCGACGACCCGGCTGGTCCATGTCGCCGCCGGTGAGGTGATCACGCTGACCAGCCGCCTCACCCCCACCCGCCGTGGCGACCGGCCCACGGCGGAGCTGACCGTCCGCTCGTTCGGGCCCCTCGGGCTGGCCTTCCGGCAGCGTGCCGGCCGACCGAGAACCCCGCCGTGGACGCTGCGGGTGCTGCCCCGCTTCGACTCCCGCCGGCACCTGCCCGAGAAGCTGGCCCGGCTGCGGCTCATCGCCGGTACGCAGGTCGGCCACGGCCGTGGCCCGGGTACCGAATTCGACACGCTGCGTGAGTACGTGTCGGGTGACGACGTGCGCTCCGTCGACTGGCGGGCCAGCGCCCGCATCGCCGAGGTGCTGGTGCGGACCTGGCGGCCGGAACGGGACCGGCGCCTGGTCTGCGTGGTGGACACCGGTCGCACCTCGGCGGTGCGACTCGGGGACGAACCCCGGCTGGACGCGTCGATCGACGCGGCTCTGCTGCTCACCGCGCTGGCGGCACGGGCCGGCGACCGGGTGGACGTGCTCGCCGCCGACGTCGTACCACGTGCCTCGGTCGGCGGGGCCGAGCGGCCGGCGCAGTGGAGTCGGCTGGCGCACGCGTTGGCCCCACTGCAACCCGCGCTGGTCGAGACGGACTTTCGCCTGATCGCGGGCGAGCTGTTACGCCGGCACCGGCCACGAAGCCTGGTGGTGCTCCTCACCGCCTTGGAGCCCGGTGCGCTCGGCGAGGGTCTGCTGCCCGTGCTGCCTCGGCTGGCCGCCCGGCACCGGGTGGTGGTGGCCGCGGCCCAGGACCCGGTGCTGACGGCGCTCACCACCGAGCCGCCACGCCGCGCCGCGGACGCCTACGCCGCAGCGGCCGCCTGGCGTACGCTCGCCGAACGCGACCACCTTACGGCCGCCCTGGCCAGGCACGACGTCACCGTCGTCGACGTCACCGCCGCGCGCCTGGCCCCCGCCCTGGCCGACACCTACCTCCACCTGAAATCAACCGCTCAACTCTGACCATCCCCCACCCCACTCCCCAGTTCGATCGGTGGGCAGGGGTACGGGGGCCGAGGACCATGACGTAGGCGAGGAAGGCGAGCCAGGCGGCGGCACCTGCGGCGATCCTCACCGGCGCCGGCACCGGAGCCGGGGTCACGAACGCCTCGATCGCCGCCGACACGGCGAACAGCACCACCAGCCCGAGGGCCACCAGGACGGCTTCCCGCCCCGCACGGGCCACTGCCTGCCCTCGGGTGAGCTGCTCCGGTGGCGCGATCCACGCCCACCCGACCCGCAGACCCACCCCCGCGGCCACGAACACTCCGGTCAACTCCAGCAGCCCGTGGGGAGTGATCAGGCCGAAGAAGACATCCGCCCGACCGTAGGAGACCATCACCCCGCCGACCACACCGATGTTCACCACGTTCTGCCACAGCAGGTAGGCGACCGGCACGATCAGCACTCCCGCCGCCAGGCACTTGGCGGCCAGCCACGCGTTGTGCGTCCACAGGTGGAAGGCGAACGTCGGGGCGGAGAACTCCGTGTAGTAGCCGGCGAAGCCCGACTCCACCAACTCGGCCGCGTCCTCCTCGCCGATGAAGGCCGCCGCCGTCTCCGGGTTGTCCGACACGAACGCGATCAGGGCGAAGGTGAGCAGGGTGAAGGCGGTCGCCACCGCACACCACCACGGTGCCGCCCGCCAGACCGCACCGGGAAAATCCACCAGCAGGAACCGCCGCACCGTGGCCCAGGACGGCCGAGGTCGCCCGGTGAGCCGGGCCCGCGCCCGGAGGACCACCTGGGACAGCTCGCTGACCAGGGCCGGGTCGGGTGAGCGGCTGCGCAGCACCGACAGTTGGGTGGTGGCCCGCTGGTAGAGCGCGACCAATTCGTCGACCTCGGCGGTGTCGAGCCGCCGTTGGCGACAGAGCTGGTCCAGGCGACGCCACTGGCCGCCATACTCCGCGACGTACGCGTCGAGATCCACCGACCACCTCCGACCGGGCGATCATAGTGTTCACTGTCGGGGTGAGCACAGCGCCGCGACCGTGGGCCGCCCCGTCCTGGGGCGACGCCGGTCTGGTCAGCGGTGAAGCCGTGCAGTTGGACGTGCGGGCCGCCCGAATCGGCTCCCGGGTGCTCGCGCTGCTGCTCGACGTGCTGGTCCAACTGGCATTCGGCCTGCTGCTCGCCGCGCTGGCCGGCCTGACACTGGCCGTGCTGCCGTACGGAGTGATCGACGCGGCGCTGGAGCGGGCACTGCTCACCGTCGGGCTCGTCCTGCTGCTGGTCGGCTACCCGGTGCTCTTCGAACGACTCAATCAGGGCCGCACCCTGGGCAAGGCCGCGGTCGGGCTGCGGGTGGTGAGCGTCGACGGTGCGCCGGTCGGGTTCCGGCAGTCGGTGAGCCGGGCGCTGGTCGGGGTCGCCGTGGAGTGGCCGGGCCTGGTACTGCCACTGCTGTCCTGGGTCGCCGGGGTGACCGTGATGCTCAGCGACCCGCGTGGCCGACGGCTGGGCGACCTGGTGGCGGGCACCATGGTGGTGCACACCCGGATCGCGGCCAGGTGGCGACCGGTTCCGGACGTCGTGCCGGCGCTGGTCGGCTGGGCGTACACACTCGACCTGAGCCGCTTGGACGCACCGCTGGCACTCGCCACCCGGCAGTACCTGGCCCGGGCCCACCGGTTCAGCGAACCGGCGCGAGGTGAGTTGGCCCGGCGGCTGTGGCACCAGGTGGCGGCGGTGACCGCCCCACCGCCACCTCCCGGGCTACCGGAGCCGGTCTACCTGGCCGCCGTCCTCAGCGAGAGGCACCGGCGGGCCCGTGATCTCCTGGCCGGCGATCGCGCACTCGCCGCCGTGCTGTGGCCACAGCTCGCTTGCCCGCCGGTAGCGGGTCGACCGGACGAGCCGGTGACCGATCCGCTGGCGCGGGGCGGGGCGGGGCGGGAACGACCACCGACGCCGGTGGGCGGCGTCGAACGGACACCGGGGAGGCCGGTTTGAGGGGTTTCGGGCCATGGTTGGCCGTGCTCGCGTTGGTGCTGCTGCTCAGCGCGCTGCGGCTGCGTACCCTGGCGGCGCTGGTGTCGGTGGCCTGGCTGGTGTGGTGCGCATGGACCTGGGTCCGCCCCAGCCGACGCCGCGACCAACCGCGCTGACGGACCAGCCCTCGTACCGGGTGCGTGACGCACTGCCACTCCCGAGCGTGCTGTCACGTCGGCGTAACATGCCCGGTGACATCACGCTCGGGAGTGGCAGTGCTTCCCGAGGCGGGACTGGACAACCGTCCCCAGCCGGCCAGTTCGGTCAGTAGCGGTAGTGGTCCGGCTTGAACGGGCCTCCGGTGGAGACGCCGAGGTAGGCGGCCTGCTCCTTGGTCAGCGTGGTCAGCCTGGCGCCGAGCGCGCCCAGGTGCAGCCGGGCGACCTTCTCGTCCAGGTGCTTCGGCAGCACGTAGACGCCGACCGGGTAGTCGGCGGTCTTGGTGAACAGCTCGATCTGGGCGATCGTCTGGTTGGCGAACGAGTTCGACATCACGAAGCTCGGGTGGCCGGTGGCGTTGCCCAGGTTCAGCAGGCGGCCCTCGGAGAGCAGGATGATGGCGTGGCCGTCGTCGAAGCGCCAGACGTCGACCTGCGGCTTGATGTTCTCCCGCGTGACGTCCGAGCGCTTCGCCAGGCCGGCCATGTCGATCTCATTGTCGAAGTGACCGATGTTGCCGACGATGGCCTGGTGCTTCATCCGGGCCATGTGCTCGTTGGTGATCACGTCGAAGCAACCGGTGGCGGTGATGAAGATGTCGGCCTGCTCGACCACATCCTCCAGGGTGGCCACCTGGTAGCCGTCCATCGCCGCCTGGAGTGCGCAGATCGGGTCGACCTCGGTCACCACGACCCGGGCGCCCTGACCGCGCAGCGACTCGGCGCAGCCCTTACCCACGTCGCCGTAGCCGAGCACGACGGCCATCTTGCCGCCGATCAGCACGTCCGTGGCGCGGTTGATGCCGTCGATCAACGAGTGACGGCAGCCGTACTTGTTGTCGAACTTGCTCTTGGTCACCGAGTCGTTGACGTTGATGGCCGGGAAGAGCAGGGTGCCGGCGCGGTGCATCTCGTAGAGACGGTGTACGCCGGTGGTGGTCTCCTCGGTGACGCCCTGGATGTCGGCGGCGATCCGCGTCCAGCGCTGGTTGTCCTCGCTGAGCGAACGGTGTAGCAGGCCGAGGACGACCGCGTACTCTTCGGAGTCGGCGGACTCGACCGGCGGGACGGCACCGGCCTTCTCGAACTCGGCGCCCCGGTGGACGAGCAGGGTCGCGTCACCGCCGTCGTCCAGGATCATGTTCGGGCCGGCACCGTCGGGCCAGTCGAGCACCTGCTCCGTGCACCACCAGTACTCCTGGAGGGTTTCGCCCTTCCAGGCGTAGACCGGAATACCTGCGGGCGCTTCGGGGGTACCGTCGGGGCCGACGACGATCGCGGCGGCGGCGTGGTCCTGGGTGGAGAAGATGTTGCAGGAGGCCCAGCGGACCTGCGCGCCGAGCGCGGCCAGGGTCTCGATCAGGACGGCGGTCTGGATCGTCATGTGCAGCGAGCCGGTGATCCGCGCACCCGCGAGGGGTTGCGTCTCGGCGAACTCGCGACGAATCGCCATCAGACCGGGCATCTCGTGCTCGGCGAGGCGGATTTCCTTGCGCCCGAACTCGGCGAGCGACAGATCCGCCACCTTGTAGTCGCCCTCGGCGAGAGTGCGTGGCCGTGCCTCGGACGGCGTGCCGCTGGCGGACGCCGGGAGGGTGCTGGTCATGAAAGCTCCTGTCGGACGATGTTGCTGCGCAACCTCCCACCTTACGCGCGCACGCACGGTATGGCTGGCACGATTGCGGACAGCACACGGGGCGGCCGACCGTGGACGCGTACCGTCCATGGCCGTCCGCCCCGTGCATCCCCCCGGTTTGGTTCCCCCGCGCGCTCCCGGACCTTCGTCGCGTTAACGCTGCGCATCCATAGCGTCACACTAAGCAAGAAATGAGTCAAGCCATTTCGGGAAAGTCGGACTTGTCGGCCCGAGCGGTCCGGTCGACTCCCCCTCGCCAAGGCACTCGGATCAAACCGGTCGGGCTCAGATCTCGCCGGTCGAGGCAACGTACGCCGCACCGGCGCCGGCGAAGGTGAGCGAATCGACACCCGCCGGCCCCACCGCGGCCCGTCCCGAGCGCAGCGCCACCGGCGCCACCCCGTCGGACACCGTCACCTCGCCGGAGGTGCAGAGCACCACCCGGGGACCCGGCACCCTCAGCGTCACCTCGGGCCGGCGGTCGGTCACCGTCACCCGATGCAACGCGAAGTCGTTGACGGGTACCGGCCAGGTGACCACCCCGTCGGCGACCGTCCGGGGCGCGACCACCGGCTCGTCGAGCACCTCGAAGCGGAGCACGTCGAGCAGTTCGCCCACGTCCACATGCTTCGGGGTCAACCCGCCACGCAGCACGTTGTCGCTGGCGGCCATAACCTCGACCCCGGTACCGCGCAGATAGGCGTGCAGGTTTCCGGCCGGCATCCAGATCGCCTCCCCCGGAACCAACGTCACCCGGTTGAGCAGCAACGCCACCAGCACGCCGGGATCATCGGGGTACGCCTCGGCGAGCCGGGCGACCAACTCCGCGTCCGGGCCGGTGACCGCGGCCCCGGCCGCCGCCACCAGCCCCGCGCGGCGCGCCGCCGGCCATTCCAACAACAGGCGTACGGCGTCGGCGAGCCCCGCCGGCCCGGTGGCCAACGCGTGGAGCACCGGCCGCAACTCCGGGATGCCCAAACCGGCGAGCACCGGCGCCGAGATGTCCGGAGACCGGAATCCACACAGCGCCTCCATCGGCCCGAGCGCCACCAGCAGCTCCGGCTTGTGGAACGGGTCGGCGTAGTTGCGGTGCCCAGCGGCCCGGCCGTACTCGGCGGCGTAGCCGGCCCGGGCCTGCTCGGCGTCCGGATGGGCCTGCAAGCTCAACGGGGCATCCGCGGCGAGCACCTTGAGCAGGAACGGCAGCCGGGCCCCGAAGCGGTCGACCACCGGCTGACCGAGCCAGGCAACGGGGTCGTCCGCCAACACCTCGGTCAGCGCGACCGGCACGCCGCTCCGCTCCACGGCGGCCGGCGCGCCGGGATGAGCCCCGAGCCAGAGCTCGGCCTCGGGGCCGGCACTTGGCGTCGGCCGCCCCTGAAGTTCGGCGATCGCCGAGCGGGATCCCCAGGCGTAGTCCTTGGTCGGGCCGTACAGCGGTTCCACCGATCAGCTCCCAGGCTGCCCAGACACCGACGGCGGCTCGGTCCTGGCGTGGTAGATGTCCGGTTTCAGGTTGATCTCCGGTCCCAGGTGGACGGCCCGGGCCACCGACACCGCGGCCCGCAGCCGCACCTTGACCTCGTCGGCTCCCCGGGCCACCTTCTCGGCGCTGGCGAGCAACGCAGCGATGGTCGCCTTCGTGCGGCCCTGGACACTCACGCCGCCGCACCGCTCACTGGTTGGACAGCTCCTTCATCTCCGTGATCGCCGGCACCGCCATCGGGTCCAGGCCGTGCGCCAGCGCCAGGTAGATCGACGCGAAGTCCGGCACCGCCACCAGGGAGGCGAGCCGTTCCAACGCCGAACCGCCCTCAGCGGTGACCACGTCGCACCGCACGCCCCGCCGTTCGGCGAGGGTCTGCACCGCCTCCGCGCGCCGCTCCTCGACGGCGAGGGGCTCGTCGGCGTCGTCCTCGGCGTTCAGGCCGCCGTCGCGTAGCAGCACCAACCGCAGTCGGGTGCCCTCCGCGACCGGCTCCTCCGTGTCGGCGAAGATGTCGCGCTCACCCTCCGCCAGGCCGCCGAAGACGCCATCGAGCAGACCGACCCGGCCCCGGCCCGCCTCACCGAGCGCTCCGGTGACCACCGGATACCGGGCGTTCGCCGAGAGGGTGTCGCCGAACCGGCGGGCGGCCACCGACGCCAGCGGCGACGAACCCCACACGATCGGCACCGAACCGGCCAGGCCGAGCGCGAGGGACTTCGCCGGGTTGACGAAGGACTCGGCGGTCGGCCGGCAGCGATCCGCGTCGGCGTCCAGCCGGGCCGCCGTCTCCGCCAGATCCGCCTCGTTGACCTTCACCAGCCCGAGTGCGCGGGCCGCCAGCAGCACGGGCACGGTCAGCCCCCAGAGGCTGGCCCGGGCGGGGGCCCGTCGGGGCACCGGGATGAACGGGGCCCGCGCCCGCTCGGCCACCGACTGCAACTGCGAGTCCGGTGGGCCGACCGCTACCAGCCGCGCACCACGACGGTGAGCGGCCTCCGCGGCACCCAACGCCTCGGGGCTGCGACCGGAGGCACTGATGGCGATCACCATGTCGGCGGCACCGACCCAGCCGGGTACCCCCGCGCTGCGGTGCGCGATGACCGGCACCGGGCACCGCGGCCCGGCGACCGTTGCCAGCACGTCACCGGTACGCCCGGCCGTGCCGATGCCGGCGATCACGACCGCCCGGGGACGCCCGTCGTCGGCGAGCACGGACAGGTTGGCCTCGGCGGCCAGCGCTGCCGACTCACGCACCTGCGCCCCCGCCGAGGCGGTGTGCCGCAACATGCCGCCCGGATCACGCTCGACCAACGCCTGCGGGTCGTCGAGCAGCCGCTCGTCGGCGTGCCGGTGGCCGCTGACGCCGGCCGTCCCGTCGATCACGACTGCTCCGCGGGGTCACGGGCCTCGTCGAGCAGCAGCACCGGTACGTCGTCGCGGACCTCGAAGATCCGGCCGCACTCGGTGCAGGTCAACGTCTGCACCTGGGCGTCGTAGTCAAGTGGGGCATGATGCGTGTCCGGGCAGGCGAGGATTTCCAGCAACTGCGGGTCCAGGGCCACTGCGCGGCTCCTTCCACGTATGCGGCTTCACCGATCGGCGGTGCCGGCCGGCGCGAGCGATCTTATCGGCGAACCCGGTCGAGCACCTCGTCGCGCAGCTCGATCATCCGCTCCGCGGTGGGTGCCTCGACGTTGAGCCGCAGCAGCGGCTCGGTGTTCGAGGCGCGCAGGTTGAACCACGCCCCGTCGGGAAAGCGCAGGGTGAGGCCGTCCATTTCGTCGGCCTCGGCGTCCGGGTACGCGGCCCGCACTTCGGTCACCTTGGCCGCCTGGTCCGCGACCGTTGAGTTGATCTCGCCGGAGGCGGCGTACCGTTCGTACTCGGCGGCCAGCGTGGACAGCGGCAGCGGCTGCTCGCCGAGCGCCGCCAGGGTGTGCATGGCCGCCAGCATGCCGGTGTCGGCGAACCAGAAATCCCGGAAGTAGTAGTGCGCCGAGTGCTCGCCACCGAAGACGGCGTTGGTGCGGGCCATCTCTGCCTTGATGAACGAGTGTCCCACCCGGGCCACCACCGGCTCACCACCGTGCTCCCGGATGATTTCCGGCACCGCGCTGGAGGTGATCAGATTGTGGATCACCGTCGAGCCCGGATGCTTGGCCAGTTCCCGGGCCGCGACCAACGCGGTTATCGCCGACGGCGAGACCGGTTCGCCCCGCTCGTCGACCACGAAACAGCGGTCGGCGTCGCCGTCGAACGCCAGTCCGATGTCCGCGCCGTGCGCCACCACGGCACGTTGCAGGTCGACCAGGTTCGCCGGGTCCAGCGGGTTCGCCTCGTGATTGGGGAACGTGCCGTCCAGTTCGAAGAACAGCGGGACGATGCGCAGCGGCAGGGCCGGCCACGCGGCGTTGCCGAGCACGCTGGGCACGGTGTGCCCGCCCATGCCGTTGCCCGCGTCCACCACGACGGTCAACGGCCGGATGCCGGACAGGTCCACCAGCGTGCGCAGGTGTGCCGCATAGTCGGCCAGCAGGTCACGCCGCTCGATCGGCGCGGTCGGCGTGCCGATCGCCTCGTCCTTGTCGAGCAGGGCCTGTGCCCGGTCACGTACCTCCGCCAACCCGGTGTCCTGCCCGACGGGGCGGGCTCCGGCGTGGCACATCTTGATGCCGTTGTACTGCGCCGGGTTGTGGCTGGCGGTGAACATCGCCCCGGGCAGCCCGAGCGCACCGGAGGCGTAGTAGACCATGTCCGTCGAGGCGAGCCCGATCTCGACGACCGGGCGCCCCTCGGCGCGTACGCCGGCGGCGAAGGCGGTGGCCAGCGCCGGCCCGGATGCGCGCATGTCGTGCCCGATCAGCACGGCCTGGCCCGGCTCTCCGGCGCCGTCGAGCACCTCGGCGAAGGCGGCTCCCAGGGCACCGGCGACACGTTCGTCCCACTGGTCCGGCACCGTCCCCCGGACGTCGTACGCCTTCACGATCTGGGACAGATCAGACACCGGTTCCACTCCTCGGACAGCAGGTCGTCAACGAACCTGAGCGTATCGGAGTGGCAGGCGTTACCCCGGCTCAGCCGGGGAGCCCGCGCCCGTTCCCCGACTCGTCGGCCTCACCGGTGGCCGACGGCACGGCTGGGTGGACGTCGGGGCGGGGCAGTTCCGCTGAGTCGCCGGACCGCGCGCCGTACAGCCCGCCGGAGGTGCGGGCCGCCGGTGAGCCGCCGTAGACCCGGGGCGCACCGGGCCGGCCCGTCCCGTATACCTGACCGGGCGGCACGGCAGTCGCAACACCCGGCCCGGGCGGGACCGGCGCGGCACCATGACCACCACCGGCACGGTAGGTGGTACCGCCCGGACCACGCGGCGACGGAACCTCGCCGACGCCGGTGGGCTCCTTGCGGTCCTTGCCGGAACGGTGGACAAGAAGCCCGATGAGCAGGATCCCGCCAGCGACCATGGCGATGCCGAAGTACATCACCGGCGACCCGCCGGAGGACTCACCGGCGGTCTGCGCGAGATCACCTGACCCATCCACGGCCAGCGCCACGCTCGGCGTGGCCCCGGCCGCCGGCTCCTCGACCGCCTCCGCGCTCGGTGTCGACGACGGAGACGGAGACGGAGACGGAGACGCCGGGGCTCGTCCGCCGGCCACCCGGGACGGCACCGCGGCCCGCCCCAGCACGGTGCCTCCCGCCCCAGTGGCTTCGCCCGTCACCACCAGCCGGCCGCCGGGCGCCTCGGCGGCGAAGGCGACGCGGTACCGCACCGTCACACTCTTGCCCTCACAGAGTTGGTCCTTGGCCGGTGCGACCGGCGCGGTGGTCACCAGTCCGGCGTCGCCGGTGGCGGCCAGCGGCACCCAGCGGCCATCCATGTTGGCCTGCACCACCACCTGGTCGGCCCGCACACCGGGCAGGCTCAGACCCAACGCGCCGCGTACCCGCACGCAACCGTCGGTGCGCTTGCGTACCTCGATGGTCACGCCGGCGGCGGAACGGCCCGCGGTGAAGGTGCCCGCCGCGCGAACCCGCACCCGGTCCTCGGCTGCGTGAGCGGGCGTGCCGCCGAGCACCACCAGGCCGCCCAGGAACACGCAGACCGCCGCGAGAGGCGCCAGCTGGCGACGTAACGACATCACTACCCACCGTTCCTCCCCCGGCGGGGGACCGCCGGTCAGGCTACTACCGGTGCCGGACATCGGCTGGTCGTCGAAGCCCGGGTGCGTTCCTCGCCACCCAGGGCCGGCCTCGCCAGGTGGGTCACTGATCCCGGTGGCCGGCCCGAGGCCCAGCAGGATCGCCGGCCCATCAGTGGGTCTCCCGTGACGACGGCACGTGGTGACCGCTTATCGCGTGTCAATAGGGCCCCTGCTCTACCGGAGGCGCTGACAGGGGGCCCTTCCCTAGAGCTCGATGCCGGTGAGGACGGTGACGCGGGGGGCGGTGTAGTCGTCCATGGCGCTGCTCAACCCCTCCCGGCCGACGCCGCTGCCCTTCATCCCGCCGTAGGGCATCTGGTCGGCCCGGTACGACGGGACGTCACCGACGATGACACCGCCCACCTCCAGGGTCCGCGCCGCCGCGAAGGCGACGTCGAGGCGCCGGGTGAAGACGCCGGCCTGGAGCCCGTACGCCGAGTCGTTGACGGCGGCGAAGCCGGCCGCATCGTCCGCCACCGGGTCGACCACGAGCACCGGGCCGAAGACCTCCTCGGTGCGGACCCTGGCGTCCCGTGGCACTGCGCTGAGGACGGTGGGAGGGTAGGTCGCGCCGACGCGCCGACCGCCGGTCTCGATGGTGGCGCCGGCCGTCACCGCCTCGTCCACCCAGGCCGCCACGCGGCGGGCGGCAGCCTCGGAGACCAGCGGGCCGACGTCGGTCAGCGGGTCGGCCGGATCGCCGGTACGCAGTTCGCGCACGGCCGCGACCAGCCGGGGCAGGAAGCCGTCGTAGCGGCTTCCGTGCACGTAGACCCGCTGCACGGCGATGCAGGACTGCCCGGCCTGGTAGTTGGAGAAGGTGGCGATCCGGTGCGCCGCGAAGGTCAGGTCCTCGTCGTCGGCCCAGTCGTGGCAGATCAGGGCTGCCGCGTTGCCGCCCAGCTCCAGGGTCACGTGTTTCTCCGGCACCGACCGGCGGATGGCCGCGCCGACCGGCCCCGAGCCGGTGAACGACACGACCGGTAGCCGGGGGTCGGTGACCAGCTCGGCGGCGCGCTCGTTGGGCAGCGGCAGCACCGAGAACATCCCGGCCGGCAGCTCGGTCTCGGCCAGGATCTCACCGAGCAGCAGCGCCGACAGCGGGGTGGCGGGGGCCGGCTTGACCACGATGGGCGCGCCGACCGCGATCGCCGGTGCGACCTTGTGCGCCACCAGGTTGAGCGGAAAGTTGAACGGCGTGATGCCGAGCACCGGACCCTTGGGCACCCGGCGCACCAGGGCGATGCGCCCGGAGGCGGCCGGATCGGTGTCGAGCCGTTGCAGCTCACCGGAGAAGCGGCGGGCCTCCTCGGCCGCCCACCGGAAGGTGGCGATCGCCCGGCCGACCTCGGCGCGGGCCCACTTGACCGGCTTGCCGTTCTCGGCGGTGATGACGGCGGCGACCTCCTCGGCCCGCTCGGCGAGCCGGCGCGAGACGTGGTCCAGGGCAGCCGTGCGGGCGTACGCGGGCAGCGCGGCGGCCGTTGCGGCCACCCCGGCCGCCGCCGCCACGGCCGCCTCGACCTGCTCGGCGGTGGCGAGGGTGGTACGCCCGACGGTGCGGCCGTCGTACGGGTGTTGGACGATTACCTCGCCGGCACCGTGGCTCCGAAGACCGGCGACGAAGAACGGGGTGGGCTCCACATCCGGCAGCCTAGACCACCAATTTGCCCACGGAAACAGTCGCCTCAGCCCTTGTCTGCCGCGGATTCAGTAGCCAAGATGGCATACCGATTGCGATAACCGCCGCAGCGCACCCCCGGACCCCTCGGAGTGTTCCAGCCATGAGTGACCAGCAGAAGCTGCGCAACTTCGTCAATGGCGCGTACGTCGAGCCAGTCGACGGTGGCTACGCCGACCTGATCGACCCGTGCACCGGAGCGGCCTTCACCGCGGCTCCGGTCTCCGGCGCGGCCGACGTCGACGTGGCGATGAGGGCCGCCGCCGCCTTCGACAGCTGGCGGGACAGCACCCCGGCGCAGCGGCAGCGGGCGCTGCTCAAGTTCGCCGACGCGGTCGAGGCCCGCGCCGCCGACCTGGTCGACGCCGAAGTGCGCAACACGGGCAAACCTCGTCAGCTCACCGCCGAGGAGGAGCTGCCGCCCGCCGTCGACGAGCTGCGATTCTTCGCCGGTGCCGCCCGCCTGTTGGAGGGCCGCTCGGCCGGCGAGTACCTGGCCGGGCACACCTCGTACGTGCGGCGCGAGCCGATCGGCGTCTGCGCCCAGGTCACCCCCTGGAACTATCCGCTGATGATGGCGGTCTGGAAGATCGCTCCGGCGCTCGCCGCCGGCAACACCGTCGTGCTCAAGCCCTCGGACACCACGCCGGTCTCCACGTTGCTGTTGGCCGAGATCGCCGCCGTGCCGGGCACCCTGACCCCCGACCCGGCCCGCCACGGCGGCGGTGTCGGCGGCCTGCCACGCCGCCGGCCTACTCACCCTCACCTGCGGCACCTACGCCAACCTGCTGCGCTTCCCGCCCCTACTGGTGATCTCCGACGACGAGCTGAGCCGCGGCCTGGACATCCTCGACGCGGCCTTCGGCTGAGACACGGCCTTCGGCTGACCGGGCGGCCGGGTGGTTGCCGCGTCCGCACCGCGCGGCAGCCACCCGACCACGATCAGCGCAGCATCTCGACGGTGTTGTTGCGCACCAGGTTCTTGCCCGGCTCGCGAATCTGCTCCATGGCGGCGGAGTTGAGCAGCACGCAGCTTCCCGAGGGACCGGTGATCGTCACCGAGGTCGCCCTGCCGTTGTCCAGGTTGGTCACCCGCAGCCGGGTACCCACCGGGAACTGGTTGCTGGTGGCAGCCGGCCCGGCGGCCTCCTCGAAGAAGGTGATCGCGCCCCGGCAGGCCGATCCCTCGGCGCGGCCCGCCGGCGGCGAGGCCGATCCGGGACGGTCGCCGACCGTGCCCGGCTGCCCGGCGCCGGGTTGCGTCCGGGCGTCGCCCACCCGCTCGACCACGTTGCGTCGGATCACGTTCCGGCCCGGCTCGCGGACGAGTTCCATCGCGGCGGAGTTGAGCAGCACGCAACTGCCCGACGGCCCGACCACGGTCACCTCCGCCGACCTGTCGTTGTCCAGGTTGGTCACCCGCAGTCGGGTACCCACCGGGAACTGGTTGCTGGTGGCGGCCGGCTCGCCGCCCTCGGCCGAGAACGTGATCGAACCCGAACAGGCGCTCTGCCGCGTCGGCGCGCTGTCGGCGAATCCGAGTCCGGTGCCCACCGCCACGGTCGCTGCGGCGACCACCGCCATCCCCGCCGCCAGCACATGCTTACGCTGCAGCCTCACCTGGTGCCTCCTGTTCGTCCCAACCTGCCTTCACGTGCTGGTACGGCCTGGGAGCGCTCTCCAGTTCACCGATGTGACACGGTTCGTAAACAAGGATTCATAAAAGGTCGGCCGACCCTCAAACGGGTCCGTAACGGGTACGCGCCGCACCGGTCAGCAACGCCCAATAACGATCTCCGTACGACCAGTGCCACCACTCGGTCGGGTAGTTCACCAGACCCACGCGGGGCAGCGCGTCCACCAGGATCTGCCGGTGCTGGCGGACGGTGGCGCCGATCGACGGTGCGGCGGTGAAGCAGGCGTCGCCGCTGGCCTCCGGGGTGGCGTCCACGGCGGTGCCCATGTCCAGCTCGACACCGTCGGCGCTGCGGAGCGTCAGGTCCACCGCGCCGCCGGTGCTGTGCGGCGCCACCTCGACCGGTGAGACGAACTTGGTGGTCTCGACGAGCGGTTCACCGTCGTCCAAGCCGGACACCGCCGCGATGCGCGGATCGCAGAGGAGGATCATCGCCGCTCCGCCTCGCCGGCCGGGCGGGGTCGGTCCGCGTGCCGCGCGAACGCCAATGCGACCAACCGGTCCAGGATCTCCCGGTACCCGACGCCGGCTGCCGCCCACACCTTCGGGTACATCGAGTGCGCGGTGAAGCCCGGCATCGTGTTCAACTCGTTGACATACAGCTCACCGGCCTTCTCGTCGTAGAGGAAGTCCACCCGGGCCAGCCCCCAGCAACCGATCGCCGCGAACGCGCGCACCGACAGCTCCCGGATCCGCTCGGCCACGTCGTCCGCCAACTGCGCCGGGACGACCATCGGATCGGTGTCACCGAGGTACTTCTGCCGATAGTCGAACCAGCCACCGGTCACCCGCACCTCGCCGACCGCCGACGCCTCCGGCCGGATCCCGCCGAGTACCCCGCACTCCAACTCGCGGCCGGTCACCCCCTGCTCCACCACGGCCACGGTGTCGTACCGCAGCGCCACCTCGACCGCCGCCGCCAGGTCGTCGCCGTCGGCCACCCGGGACATGCCGATCGAGGAGCCCATCCGGGCCGGCTTGACGAACAGCGGCCGGCGCAGCCCGACCACCAGCTTCTCCGGATCCTCGGCCGCCCGGTAGGTTGCCGCGTCGAACGAGACCTGTGGCGTGATCGGCACCCCCTCGGCCCGCAGCGCCCGCTTCGTCGCCACCTTGTCCATCCCGAGGGCGGAGGCGAGGACGCCGCAACCCACGTACGGCACGCCCAGGGATTCGAGCAGCCCCTGAACGACGCCGTCCTCCCCGAACGGCCCGTGCAGCACCGGGAAGACCACGTCCAGCTCGGCATGTACCGCGCCGGGCGCGTCCGCCGCGGTGACCACCGCCGTACCCGGTCGCGGCCCCACCCGAAGTTCCACGGCCGGGCCGGTCACCGACAGCCGGTCGTCGATGGCCCGGGTGGCACCCGTGCCTTCGATGGCCCCGGACAGCGTCGCCTCCGGTACGAGCCGCAGCCCACCGGCCCGGCTGACCCCGATGGCCACCGTGCGGTACCCGCCGCCGGCCAGCGTCCGAGCCACCCCGAGCGCGGAGGCGCAGGAGACTTCGTGCTCTGCCGACGGGCCTCCGAACAGGACCCCGATCCGCACCGGCGTGCTCATACCGCCACCTCTTCTCTGCCTCGGACGGGGGCCGCCAGCCGGGCAACCAACTCCGCTTCCACGTTTCCGCCGGTCAGCACCACGCCAACCGTGCGCTGTCGCCGCGCCACCGCACCGAGCACCGGCGGTGCCCCGTCCTCGGCGGAGCGCGGTATCCCGCCCTCGGCCAGCCGGAGCGCGCCAGCCAGTCCGGCCGCTCCGGACGGCTCGGCCAGCAGCTTCAGCTCCATCAGGAGCAGCCGGAACGCCTCGGCGATCTCGTCGTCGTCCACCCGGATCACCCCGCTCAGGCGGGTACGCAGGATGGCGAACGGCAACTCGCCCACGCAGGACGGGCGTAGCCCGTCGGCGATCGTCGGCGCCGGCGACACCGAGGTGGGCCGGCCGGCGGCCAAGCTGCGGCCCAACGAGTCGCAACCGACGGGCTCCACGCCGTACACGCCGATCGGTCGGTCGGCCGCGGCCAGGCAGGCACCGGCCGCGCCGCCGCCCCCACCGACCGGCAGCACCAGCGCGTCCAGCGGGGTGCCGGCCCGCTCGGCCTGCTCGATCAGTTCGAGGCTGGCACTGCCCTGCCCCGCGATCACGTCCGGATGGTCGTACGCGTCGAGGATCGGATACCCGGTCTCGTCGCTGATCCGGCGGGCCACGGCCAACCGCTCGTCGACGCTGGTGCCGACCAGAACCACCCGGGCCCCCGCCGCACGGGCCCGGGCGATCTTCGTCAGCGCGGCGTCGACCGGCAGCACCACGGTCGCTGACAGGTCGTGGCACTGGGCCGCCAGCGCCACCGCGACGGCGTGGTTGCCGGTACTCTGCGCGATCACCCCGGCATGCCCGGCCGCCGCCAGCCGGCTCACCGCGAACAGCCCGCCACGCATCTTGTAGGAGCCCCCGAGCTGCAGGTTCTCCGCCTTCAGCAGCGTTCGGGCACCGACCAACCGGTCGATCACCGGCGAGTGCAGCACCGGAGTACGCAGCACCCGGCCGGTCAGCCAGCGAGCGGCTTCGGTCACGTCGACGAGTGCCGGGGCTGGCCCGGGTAAGTCGGTGCGGGACATGTCGTCTCCTTTGTCGAACAGCTCGGAGGTGGGCCGTTCCGGCGGCCGGCGGTACGCCCCACCGGCAGGTCGAACAGCCATGTCGCGCGGACCGCCAGCAGCACCCGGTGCACGCCCAGGCTGAGCGCCAGCACCAGGACGGTGAGCGAGAACGGGAGGCCGAGGGCGAGCGCCAACCGGGCGGAGTCGCCCAGGCCGGCGATCGGGCCGGCGATCAGCAGGTGCAGCAGCGCCAGCACCGGCATGTGGATCACGTAGATCGGGAGTGTCCGGCGGCCGAGGGCGGCGAGCGGCTCGGCGAACGTCGGCCAACTGGCGAGCCGGACCGCGATGGCGATCCCGAACAGCACCGCGACGACGGACACCAGCGGCGCCACGCCGGGCAGCCGCGCCGTGTCGGTCACCCCCACCACGCCCAGCACCACGACGTACACCGCAGCCATCAGCAGCAGGCGCCGCCCGGTCATCGTGTCCGCCCAGCGTTGGAGGTGCTGCCGCAGGTGCAGGCCGGCGAGGAAGAACACCAGATTCTGGTAGAGCCCGGCCCGGTTGCCGGGGGTGTCGAGCAACCCCGCCGCCGCGACGGCGCTCAGCACGCCCGCCGCTGTCAGCAACACCGCCGGGTGGACCCGGCGCAGCGCCTTGGCCAGGACGAAGTAGAGCGCCAGCGCGTAGAGGTACCAGAGGTTGGAGGGGCTGATCGTCAGTTGTGCCAGCAGGTCACCGAGGCTGGTAGCCCGGTCGGTCGGAAAGTCCGGGGCGAGGGCCAGGACGGCGGTGTGGATCAGCAACCAGACGCCGTACAGGTAGAGGAATCGGGCGATCCGCGGCCGGCCGACCGCACGCCAGGGGCGCTGCACGGCGCTCGCCGCGAACATCCCGGAGATGGCGAAGAACAGCGGCATCCGCATCGGCAACAGCAGCTCGCCGAGCGTCCCCCAGGCGCCGGGCACCGGCACGTCGAGCCGCCAGTCGATCTGAAGGTAGTCCTTCATGATCACATGCCAGGACAGCACCAGGACGATGCAGCCGCCCTTGGCTACGTCCGCCCAGGCCAACCTGCCGCCGGCCGGTTGCGTGCCACCCGTGCCATCGGCACCTGCCGGGCCGCTTCCGGAGGACCGACCACCGGCGGTAACCACGACCGCGGGCTGGTCACTTCCAGTCACAGAACCTCCTCTGTCAGTAGGATTTGCGGGCCGGACGGCTCTGTTCTGGGCACGCCGAGGACCGGCGTGCCGCTGGCTGCGACGTCGAGTCCGATGTGCCCGGTGGGCCAGGCCGGGGCAGCATGCCGGTACGGTCCGGCAGGTCAGTCTGTCGTGGGTAGCCGGACGTCCACCCGAAGCCCGCCACCGGAGTCGGCGGGCTGGGCGGCGATGAGACCGTCGTGGGCCTGGGTGATCGAGCGGGCAATCGCCAGACCCAGACCTGCGCCACCGCTGTGGTTCGTACGATCCCGGGTTAGTCGGCGGAACGGCTCGAACAGCCCGGCAACCGCCTCGGCCGGCACCGCCTGCCCGGTGTTGACCACGGTCAGCGTCGGGTCCCGGCCGACGCTCACGGTGACCGTGCCGCCGGGTCGGTTGTACTTGATCGCGTTTTCCACCAGGTTCGTCACCAGTCGTTCCAGCAACACCCGCTCGCCCATCACCAGCCGGGGTTCGAGGTGGCCCTGCATGATCACTCCGGCTGCCGAGGCCCGATCCTGGTAGGCGGCCAGCACGTGGGTGGCGATCTCGTCGAGGCGCTGCGGGATGCGGGAGCGCAGGCCCTGGTCACTCTCGCTGAGCGCGAGCAGCCCCTCGATGAGCCGCTCGTTGCGCTCGTTGGTCTCCAACAGCTGGCCGGTGAGCAGCTCCAACTGCTCGGTGGTGAGCGACCGGGCCATGCCGACCTCGATCAACGTCCGCTGCACCGCCAACGGCGTACGCAACTCGTGCGAGGCGTTCGCCGCGAATCGCCGCTGCCCCTCGTAGCCGGCGGCGATGCGCTCCATCATCTCGTCGATCGACCCGGCGAGCTGGGCCAACTCGTCCTTGCCGCGCGGCCGGATCCGGTAGCCGAGGTTCTGCGGCCCGACCTGCGAAACCGGTCCGGCAAGGTCGTGGACCGGCCGAAGGCACCACCGCGCGGCGGCCCAGGTTCCGGCTACGGTGAGCAGGAGTACGCCGAGCCCGGTCAGCGCGTAGAGCTGTCCGGTGAGCGTACGCGCCGACCCACACACGAGGCTGGCCCCCGGCACCCCGAAGTCACACACGCCTGGGCCGTAGAACCACAGCGTGCCGAGCACCGACCTGGTCAGGGTGGGCAGGGTGAACCCGATCAGGAGGGTGATCGCGCCGACCAGGACGATCCGCCGACGTGGTGTCACGACTTATCGCCGATCCGGTAGCCGGTCCGCGGCACGGTGTGGATGATCTGCGGCACGTCGAGCTTCTTCCGCAGCGTCATCACGGTCACCCGGACCGCGTTGGTGAACGGGTCGGCGAACTCGTCCCACGCCTGTTCGAGCAGCTCCTCCGCGCTGACAACCCGCCCGCCGGCGCGCATCAGCACGTGCAGCACAGCGAACTCCTTGGGGCTCAGACCGATTGGCCGGCCGTCCCGGCTGACCGTGTGCCGGGCCACGTCCAGCACCACACCGTGCTGCTCCAGCACCGGCGGCACGGCCGGAGCGGACCGCCGGCCCAACGCCTGCACCCGGGCGACCAGTTCGGCGAAGGCGAACGGTTTGGTCAGGTAGTCGTCGGCGCCCAGCCCGAGACCCTCCACCCGGTCCCGGATGCCGGCGGCGGCGGTCAGCAGCAGCACCCTCGTACCGGAGCCGGAGCCGGCGAGACTACGGCACACCTCGTCGCCGGTATGGCCGGGCATGTCCCGGTCCAGCACCGCCACGTCGTACCGGTTCACCCCAACCCGCTCCAGAGCAGCGTCGCCGTCGTAGCAGACATCTACTGCCATCGAGAGGCGGCGCAACCCCTCGGCCACCGTGTCGGCCAACAGCCGCTCGTCGTCCGCCACCAGCACCCGCACACTCGCACTCCCCCGTGATCCGTCGTTGCCGGCCCTACGCTCCCAGGCAACAGATAAGGGTTTCGTAAGCGCCCGCCGCAGCAATCTTCCACGCCAAACCCGCCCCCCTCCACCCCACCCACCAGCCCGCGATCATGCAGTCATGGCACGCGAAAAGAGCCTCAAGCCGCTTTAGCTGGTGCCCTGACTGCATGACTGGCGCGTGCGTGGGGTCAGTCGCAGCCGTAGCCGTCGTTGTCTCGGTCGAGGTCGTAGATGTCGGCGCCGATCACCTTGACCGGGCCGGTGACGTAGGCGGGGCCGTCACCGCTGCCGCCGGCACAGTCGACATCGCTGGCGATCGGAACGCAGGGCGTGTAGTTCGGGTCACAGCGGGAGGCGGGCTTGGTGCCCTCGGCGACGACCTCGGTGACCGGTTTTCTCGTCACCGCCGAGTCGAGCAGTTCCTTCTCCGTCTGCACGCCGTCGATGACGGTCACCTGGTAGGTCAGGGTGCGTACCCCATCCACACCCCGGGTGCGGACCACTCGCTTCCCCTCGGCCATCGAGGAGTCCTTCACCGTACGGCTGCCATGTCGGACGGGCTTCTTCTCGACGACGGTTCGCTTCTGCACCACAGGGGACGGAGCAGACGTCGGGCTCAGCGTGGTATCGGACGGTCCGGTAGATTCGGCAGGTGCAGGCTCACCACCCACGGAGTCGGCAGTGGACTCGCCCGGGGCGGGCTGCGCGGTAGCTGCGATGGCCGGGGCGGGTTGCTCGTCGGCGGCGGTGCCCGTGCGTACCGGGTCCGGATCGCCCGCCAGGGCGCCCAGGATGGTGCCGCCGGCACAGCACATGAGAACGAACGACACGAACCCTCCGCCCAGGATCAGGGCGACTCGTTTGCCGGGGCTGAGCCGGACGAACCAGTTCGACCGCGGGACGGGCTGGAAGGGGTTCGGAAAGTATGTCGGCTGTGTCACACCCACGAGTCTCGTCGGCGGGACCCGCTTGGCCATCCCCTGTCACGCCGGTCACTCCCTGCTCAATGCACTGAGCTGGTCACCGTGCGGACCGTGGCCCGACCTCGATCGTCACCCGAATGACACAACAGGCCTCCAGCCTCATCGGACCCGACACCACGCGCCGGCGGAAAGTACGACATTCCCTGTCGACCACGTCCACGTCCACGTCGACGGAGAGGAAGACGTTCTCGCACTCGTCGGTCGCGATGCTGAACGCCTCGGTGAGGCAGGGATCCAGGCCGCGTGCCACGATCTCGGTCATCTCGTACGAACGCATCCGCTGCCGCGCCATCCATTCCAGCGTCGAAGGTCCCGGCCAGTAGCCACGCAGGCCGATCTGGAGGAAGCGGTCGCCGCGTACCGCGCCGGACTCGATGAGCCGGCGCATCGGCTGGCCGTGCCCGTGCAGTGACCCGAACTCGATGTCACCGGTGTCGGCGTGCGCGTCGAAGGGCACCAACACCGGCTCCTGGATGGTGCAGGGCGGCACGCCGAGGAAGGTCGTGTCTGGCCCCGAACATCGGGCCGTAACGGGTCGTCATGCCGTCCCTCCGGTCGAGCGTTCCTCCATGCCCCAGGGCGAGCCGTAGCCGGCCAGCAGGTCGAGGAACGGCCTGGGTGGCAGCGCCTCCGGACCGAGCACCCCGGCACCCGACCACGCGCCGGTGGCGAGCAGTTCCAGGGCGACGACCGGGTTCACCGCGGTCTGCCAGACCACCGCCTGGTGACCGTACTCGCTCATCGACCACTTCGGCGAGTTCACCTCGGCACGTACCTCCTCGCGGTCGAGCAGGGTGACATCTTGGCCGTACCGGCGAGCCAGCGCGGCGTTCTCGGCCAGCCCGGCGAGCAGGTACGGCTCGACGGCCACGGCCAGTTCGCCGGTGCGCTCGAAGTCGCAGTCGATCCGGTGCTCTGCCACGGTGGTCCCGATCGCGGCGAGGTTCGCCCGGCCGAGCCACTCCAACTCGTCGATCTCTTCGGGGAATCGCCGCGCCCCGTTGGCCAGCCCGTGGGTCAGTGAGGCCGCGCAGAACCCGCCGTTGCGCCCGGATGCCGCCCAGCCGCAGGTCCCCGCCTCGACCAGCAGCACCTCCCGCCCGGGGTCGGCCTGCCGGGCGAGCAGCGCCGCCCACAGGCCGCTGTAGCCACCACCGACGACCAGCAGGTCGGCCGCGCCAGCGCCGTCCAGCGGCGGCAAGCGGGTCGGGACGCTCGCGCCGGTCCAGCCAGTACGGCACGCGCGCCGCGTCGGCCAGGGCGGGATGCGCGGCGGTCATGGCCAGCTTGTCGACTTGGGCGCGGCAGTCGGGATCGCCGCCTGCCGGGCCCGTCGGCCACCAATCGAGCTGGCCAGCACCAGCAGCAACGCGATCCCGAACATCGCCGTGCCGATGACGTTCACCTGCGCTGGGATGCCGCGCTGGGCGGCACCCCAGACGTACATCGGGAACGTCACGGTGGTCCCCGAGTTGAAGTTCGTGATGATGAAGTCGTCAAAACTGAGCGAGAAGGCGAGCAGGGCGGCGGCCACGATGCCGGGCAGCACCAGCGGCAGGGTGATCCGCCGGAAGGTCTGCCACTCGCTGGCGTACAGGTCCAGGGCGGCCTCTTCCAGCCGCCGGTCCATGCCGGACAGCCGCGCCTTCACGGTGACCACCACGAATGACACGCAGAACATCACGTGGGCGACGACGATGGTCCAGAAGCCGAGTGGCACCCCGCCAGAGACGAAGAGGGCGAGCAGTGAGGTGCCCATCACCAACTCCGGCGTCGCCATCGGCAGGAAGATCAGCACGTTGAGCCCGGACCGGCCACGGAACCGGTGTCGGACCAGGGCGAACGCCATCAGCGTGCCGAGCACGGTGGCGGCCACGGTGGCGAGGAAGCCGATCTGCACGCTGCGCAGCACCGCATCGCACATGTCGGAGGTGGCGCACGGGTTGCGCCAGTTGTCGAGGGTGAACTCGTTGAAGTCGTACGACAGCCGGCTGGACGGGCGGTTGAACGACAGCGCGGCGACCACGGCGATCGGCAGGAAGAGGTAGCCGAGCACCAGCAGCGCCACGCCCATCACCCAGTGCCGGGCGAACCAGCGCCAGATCCTCAACTGCGCCGCCTTTCGTTCGCGACTGCGGGGCTCCGCTGCGCTGCACTCCTCGCGCTCACAGGACGTCCTCCGTGCCGGCGCGACGCAGGTAGACGAAGACCACCACGAGGATCGCCGACATCAGCAGGAACGACAGCGCCGCGCCCTGCGGGTAGTCCAGCCGGACCAGGAACGCCGAGTCGATGACGTTGCCGATCATGTATTCCTTCGGCGTGCCCAGAAGTTCGGCGTTGATGTAGTCGCCGGTCGCCGGGATGAAGAAGAGCAGGGTTCCGGCGACCAGGCCGGGCATCGACAGCGGCAGGGTGACCCGACGGAACGTCCTCAGCGGGCTGGCGTACAGGTCGCTGGCGGCCTCCAGCAGTCGGTAGTCGAGCCGCTCCAGGCTGGCGTACAGCGGCAGGACCAGGAACGGAAGGAAGTTGTACGTCAGGCCGAGCACCACCGCGATCGGGGTTGCCAGCAGCCGCCCGTCGGGGCCGAGCAGGTGCACGTCGCGTAGCAGCCCGACGAGCCAGCCGTTGTCCGACAGGATCGTCTTCCAGGCGAGCGTGCGTACCAGGAAGCTGGTGAACATCGGGGCGATCACGCAGACCAGCAGCAGGTTCTTCCACCGGCCGGCCTTCTGCGCGATCGCGTACGCCAGCGGGTAGCCCATCAGCAGCGCCAGCACCAACGCGATACCGGCGTAGAGGAACGACCGGCCGAACTGCGGCCAGTACGCCTGTAGTGCGGTCGGGTAGTTGCCGAAGGCCCAGGTCAGCGCGTATCCGGTGGAGAGCGAGCCGCTGGGATCGTAGAGGCTGGCGGCGGCGAGCTGTACCAGTGGCACCGCGAAGAAGAGGAACAGCCAGGCCGCGCCGGGCAACAGCAGCAGGTACGGCAGCAGCCGGTGCCTGCTCCGGCGGGCAGCCGGCGGCGACGCCGGCTGCCCCTGGGCGGTGGGTACGTGAGCCAACACGCTCATGAGGACGTGCCCACCGGCTCGTCGAGGACTGCGGTGGTGCGGTCGTCTTCGTCGGTGTGCCGGCCGAGCAGGAAGGCGTGCTCCGGGTCCCAGTACGCCACGGCCTGTTCGCCTGGGGTGAACCGCTGCTGGCTGCCGCTGCTGGCGGCGAACACGCTCAACTCGGTGCCCGATCCGGTGCGCAGCAGGTACTGCGTGCTGACCCCGACGTAGGAGGCGTCGATGATGGTCCCGTCGAGGTGCTGGCTGCCGGCGGGCACCTCGTCGACGGTGCGGATCAGGTGCAGTTTCTCGGGGCGTACCCCCAGGTGGACCGGACCACGGTCGGCGCGGGACCGGCGGGCGGGCACCGAGAACCGCGCCCCGTGCACGGTGACCAGCAGGTCGCCGTCGGTGCCGCCGGAGACGTCACCGGCGATCAGGTTGGACTGGCCGAGAAAGTTCGCCACGAACGCGGTCGCCGGGAACTCGTAGATCTCGGCCGGCGCGCCGAGCTGCTCGATCCGCCCGGCGTTCATCACCGCGACCGTGTCGGCCATCGTCATGGCTTCCTCCTGGTCGTGGGTGACGTGTACGAAGGTGATGCCGACCTCGGTCTGGATGCGCTTGAGTTCGATCTGCATCTGGCGGCGCAGTTTCAGGTCGAGCGCGCCGAGCGGCTCGTCGAGCAGCAGCACCTGCGGCTGGTTGATCAGTGCCCGGGCCAGCGCGACGCGCTGCTGCTGGCCGCCGGAGAGCTGGGCGGGTCGCCGCCGCTCGTACCCGTCGAGCTGCACCAGCGACAGCATCTGACGGACCTGCCCGTCGACCGGACGGATACCGCGCCGCCGCAGCCCGAAGGCCACGTTCTCGAAGATGTCCAGGTGTGGGAAGAGCGCGTAGCTCTGGAACACCGTGTTGACCGGCCGCTTGTACGGGCGGAGTCGGGCGATGTCCCGGTCGGCGAGCAGCACCTGCCCGCTGGTCGGCTCCTCCAGGCCGGCGACCATCCGCAGGGTGGTGGTCTTGCCGCAGCCGGACGCGCCGAGCAGGGCGAAGAACGAGCCTTGTGCAACGGTCAGGCTCAGGTCGTCGACCGCGGTGAAGGCGCCGAAGGTCTTGGTGAGGTTGGCCAGCCGCAGGTCGCCGGCCGGAGTCTCCGGTGGCATCGTCAGGCTCCGATGACCTGCTGGAACTTGCCCTCGTACTCACGCTCCTGCTGCTCGTCCAGTGCCATGAAGACGCGCGCCTTGCTGAGCATGGCCTCGTCCGGGAAGATCAGCGGGTTGGCGGCCAGCTCGGGGTCGAGCTTCTCCATCTCCGCCTGCGCGCCCTGGACCGGGCAGATGTAGTTGACGTAGGCGGCGAGTTGCGCGGCGACCGCCGGATCGTAGTAATAGTTGATCATTTCTTCGGCGTTGGCCTTGTGGGTGGCCCGGTTAGGCACGAGCATGTTGTCCGACCAGAGCATCATCCCGGTCTCGGGCACCACGAACGTGATCTGGTCGTCGTCGAAGCCGAGCTGGACGACGTCGCCGGACCAGCCGATGCACGCGGCGATGTCCCCCTTGGCCAGGTCCGGGGCGTAGTCGTTGCCGGTGAACCGGCGGATCTGCCCGGAGTCGACGGCCCGCTTGAGCTTGTTGAGGGCGTCGTCGAACTGGCTGGCGGTGAAGTCGGCCGGGTTGTGGCCGTTCGACATCATCAGCAGGCCCATGGTGTCCCGCATCTCGCTCAGCGCGGTCACCTTGCCTTTGAGGTCGGCGCGGTTGAGTAGTTCGTCAACGGTACGGATCTCCTTGGCCACCCGGCCGTTGTAGGCGAGCCCGGCCAGGCCGGACTGCCACGGGATGGCCAGCTGGTTGGCCGCGTCGAAGGAGCGGTTGCGAAGCGAGGACAGCAGGTTGGCCTCGACGTTGGGCAGCCTCGCCTTGTCGAGCTTCTGGATCCAGCCGAGTCGGATCATCCGGGCGGCCATCCAGTCGGAGAGCACCATGACATCCCGCCCGGTGCTCTGGCAGGCGGCGAGTTGGTTCTGCACCTTCCCGAAGAACTCGTTGTTGTCGTTGACGTCCTCGGTGTAGGTCACCTGGATGCCCGTCCTGCTGACGAACCCGTCCTGCGTGGGACGCTTCGACTCGTCGTCGGAGTCCACGTCCATGTACTGCGGCCAGTTGGAGAAGGCCAACGTCTGCTCCGTGCCGGAGAGGTCATCGCTGACGCAACCGGTCTCGGTCTGCTGCGCCCCGGGAGTGCCGCAGCCGGCCAGGGTGCCACCGGTGGCGAGCAGCGCGGCCGAGCCGAGGGTGCCGGTGAGCAGACCCCGCCGGGTCAACGGCCGGGAGACACTACGCATGTGACGACTCCTATGGGTGATCGCCGGCGGGACGGGGTGGCGCGCCGACTGGAGGTCAATGGCGATGGACGACTGATCCTGACATGATCAACCCTCACTAACAAGGGATTCCGTTGCAGGATTAGCTCTGGACGACGAATTACGCCAGACTGCCCGTTGGCACTAGGCTCAGGCCGGTGACGGACATGGGGAGCGGTCGATGACGAGCCGGCAACAGGACAGCGGCAACGGTGGACGCCGGGTGAATGTGCGCGAGGGTGCCAGCCACGCTCTCCTCGACGACGTGGCAAAACAGATCATCGAGCAGTTACAGGAGGACGGTCGCCGCCCGTACGCCACCATCGGCAAGGCGGTGGGGCTCTCCGAGGCGGCGGTACGCCAGCGCGTACAGCGTCTGCTCGATGCCGGGGTGATGCAGATCGTCGCGGTGACCGATCCGCTCCAGCTCGGTTTCCCCCGGCAGGCCATGATCGGCCTGCGCACCGACGGCGACCTGGAGAGCGTCGCCGACCGCATCGCCGAACTCGACGAGGTCGACTACGTGGTGATCACCGCCGGGTCGTTCGACCTGCTGGCAGAGGTGGTCTGCCGTAACGACGAACACCTGCTGGAGATCCTGCAACGGCTGCGCGCGGTCCCCGGGGTGCTGTCCACCGAGGCGTTCGTCTACCTCAAGCTGCGCAAGCAGACCTACACCTGGGGCACCGCCTGACGCCGAACAGCCGGCTCGCCGACCGGCTGGCTTGATCAACGCCAGTTCGGCGGGATGGCGGTAACCCGTCGCCAAAGACCCCGCCATTTCGGCGGAACGGAGTCGGTCAACCAGGGCGGGTGATCAGTCGGTGGACTGGTGCGCGGCGGTGGCGACGAAGGCGCGCCAGGCGTCGGGGGCGAACGCCAGGGTGCCGCCGTCGCGGGCCTTGCTGTCGCGCACCAGCACCCGGCCGGGCAGGTTGTCGGCCACCTCGACACAGTCGCCGCCGTTGTTGCTGCTGCGGGTGGCGGTGCGCCAGCGGGCGCCGGTCATCTCCATGTCGTCGCCACTTCCCTGATCAGCTCGGAGCAGTGGCTGGTACGACCGGAGGACCCTGGCGTCCTGCTCCAGCTCCGCCCACTCCCGGAACCAGGGCAGGTCCCGGCGGCGGAACGGCTCCGGCCATAGCTCCTTGGCCTTGCGCCCGAGGGTGTTGGCCACGGCGATCCTGGTCCGGGGGTGCGGTATCCGCCCGTCCGCCAGCCAGCGAGCCGCCGTCTTCGGGTCGACACCCATCTTCCCGGCCAACGACTCGGCCGCCTCGCCCCGCTCCACCATCGCCACCCGCAACGCCTCGTTACCCATCGCGCCCTCCCGACTCACGTCACACTTCGGCGCAGGCTAGTCACCATCGGTTGCCGTGTCCGCCCGCTGTCGGCGTGTTGCGGCCAGGACTGTTTCGCGCATCCGGTGTGCGACCCGGATGCCCCCGAAGCGCCCTGGACACGGTGGCGCCGGGAGCCCCACAGGCACCCGGGCCGGTCCGCCAGACGCCCGACCAACCCACCAAGCAGCGCTCCGGTCTACCCGCCGTCGACCACGGCACGACGGTGCGGATTCCGTTGCACGAGGCCAGCCTACGCGCTAAATCCGTTGCATTAAGCCACAGCGTCAACCGATTGCACTTGCCTTCCGCCATGGGACTGTGGGATAACCGTGGGCAGAGCGGCCGGTGACCCTGACCGGCCCGAGAACCGATGGGGCTGACATGGCCAACGCCACCGACCACCTCTGGATGCACTTCACCCGGATGGCGAGCTACTCCGCCGCTGAGGTGCCGACCATCGTGCGCGGCGAGGGCCCGTACGTCTGGGACGCGCAGGGCCGCCGCTACCTCGACGGGCTCGCCGGCCTCTTCGTCGTCAACGTCGGTCACGGCCGCACCGAGCTGGCGGAGGCCGCCGCGAAGCAGGCCGGCGAGCTGGCGTACTTCCCCCTCTGGTCGTACGCCCACCCGAAGGCGGTGGAGCTGGCCGAGAAGATCGCCACGCTGGCTCCCGGCGACCTGAACCGGGTCTTCTTCACCACCGGCGGTTCCGAGGCGGTAGAGGCGGCCTGGAAGCTGGCCCGCGCCTACTTCAAGCGGACCGGCAAGCCGACCAAGCACAAGGTGGTCAGCCGGTACATCGCCTACCACGGCACCTCGATGGGAGCTTTGTCGATCACCGGGCTGCCCGGCATCAAGACCGACTTCGAGCCGCTGGTGCCCGGCGGCATCAAGGTGCCGAACACGAACTTCTACCGGGCCCCGGAGCACGGTGACGACCCGGTGGCGTTCGGCCGATGGGCCGCAGAGGAGATCCGCCGCGCCATCGAGCGGGAGGGGCCGGAGACCGTCGCCGCGGTCTTCCTGGAGCCGGTGCAGAACTCCGGCGGCTGCTTCCCGCCGCCGCCCGGCTACTTCGAGCGGGTACGCGAGATCTGCGACGCGTACGACGTGCTGCTCATCAGCGACGAGGTGATCTGCTCGTGGGGCCGGCTCGGTGAGTACTTCGGTGCGGTCCGCTACGGCTACCAGCCCGACATAATCACCACCGCCAAGGGCATCACCTCGGGTTACGCCCCGCTCGGCGCGATGATCGCCAGCGACCGGCTGATGGAGCCGTTCCTCACCGAGACCGGCATGTTCGCCCACGGGGTGACCTTCGGCGGCCACGCGGTCTCCTGCGCGGTGGCCCTGGCCAACCTGGAGGTCTTCGCCCGCGAGGATCTCATCGGCCACGTACGCGCCAACGAGGCGGCATTCCGCGCCACCCTGGAGAAACTGCACGACCTGCCGATCGTCGGCGACGTCCGGGGCGACGGCTACTTCTACGGCATCGAGCTGGTGAAGGACAAGACGACCCGGGAGACGTTCGACGAGGCCGAGTCGGAGCGGCTGCTGCGCGGCTTCCTCTCCGACGCCCTCTTCTCCGCCGGGCTCTACTGCCGCGCCGACGACCGAGGTGACCCGGTGGTGCAGCTCGCCCCGCCACTGATCGCCGGCCAGGAGCAGTTCGACGAGATCGAGCAGATCCTGCGAGTCGTACTCACCGAGGCGTGGTCCCGCCTCTAACCCCACCCCCACCCGCGTCGATCTAGGAACGATCGCCGCTAGTCGATCTCCAGCAACGACGAAGAGCCCTAGATCGACGGAGGAGGGTCAGTGGGTGGGGGGGATTACGCGGAGGTGGCCGCGGCGGGAGGTGGGCGGGGTGCGGTGCTGGTCCTCGTCCTGCGGAGGGCGGGGGGCGGGGCGGGCGGCCTCGCGAACCGCCTCGGCGAGGGCCACCAGGTCATCGGTGGTGGGCGGCGGTGGCTCGAACTCGCCCTCGTGCCGGACCACCTCCCAGCCACGCGGGGCGGTCAGACTGCGGGCGTGCGGTTCACAGAGGTCGTACGTGTGTGGCTCGGCGAAGGCGGCCAGCGGTCCCACCACCGCGGTCGACTCGTTGTAGACATAGGTCAGCGTGGCGACCGCTTGCCGGGGGCAGCCGTTACGGGTACAGCGCCGTGGTGACCTCACGGGCGCAGGGTATCTCCATTACCGGCTTCGGCGCACTGGTTCGCGTTCCGACACGCCCGCCTCGGTGATCACATTTCTTCCCGGTGCTGCGGCGCGCCGCACTGCCAACACTGATGCGGCGCGGAGCCGCCCGGACGCTACCCTTTGGCTCATGACGAGCCCGGAGAACCGCCGCCCCGGCCCCGGCCGGCGCGCCCACCGCGACCGGCACGGGCGCGGTCTGCGCGGGCGGTTGGTGCCGGCCACCGTGCCACTGGCGCGAACCAAGGCGGAGATCTTCGACGACCTGGTGCTGGACACCGTCGAGGCGCTCGAACGCCGGTTCGCCAAGGAGTTGGCCGGCGTCGAGTTCGCCGTCGAGGACGTGCCGCCCGACCTGAACGTCTACGACTCCGACGTGCTTGAGGACGGCGAGGTGCCGCTCGCCCGACTGCTGCCTGGCCGACCGGGTCGTCAGGAGGTGCCACCGCGGATCGTGTTGTACCGGCGACCGCTGGAGTTCCGGGCCATGGATCGGGAGGATCTCGCCGACCTGGTGCACGATGTGATCATCGAGCAGGTGGCGAACCTGCTCGGTGTCGACCCGGACGAACTGGCCTGAGCGTCGGCCAACCTCGGGCGGGACGGCCCTCAACCGTCCCCACCCGACGACGCGTCAGGCCACCCGGCGCTTGAGCTTACGCCGCTCCCGCTCGGATAGCCCACCCCAGATCCCGAACCGCTCGTCGTGCCCGAGAGCGTATTCGAGGCATTCCGTCTTGACCTCGCACCGCGAGCAGATCCGCTTCGCCTCGCGGGTCGAACCGCCCTTCTCGGGAAAAAACGCCTCCGGGTCGGTCTGCGAGCACAACGCCCGCTCCTGCCACTCCGGCGCGTTTCCGAGCAGGTCGGCCGCCTCAAGCTGGCCGTCCATCTGTTGCCTCCTTGTCGCGCACCGACGTCTTCGCCGCTGCAACCCCCCACGCGAAAGGCGTGCTTTGTCCGTCCGGTCCGAAGTGATACGTTCCGCGCGAACAACCCCATTCAAATTACACGCGTGTAATACGTGCGTCGTCAAGCCAAACTTGATAATGGAGTCGCCCTCCCGACACGCACCCGACCGGACCGGCCGGACCACCCCGCCTCGTCCTGCCCCTATCGATTCAGACCCCGGCCGAGTAACGCCCTCCCCGGCGAGTTGCCCGAGTTTTCTCCCGTGGCGCATGGTGCGCGGCGGGCGGATCACCCCTCCCCCGACCCCGGGAGGACCTCCCGTCGAGATCTATTGATCTTGAGCCGCAAGATTAACCCGACTTCGCCAACCTCGCCCGTCGGCCCCACGCACAACGACCGCGTCCCGCCCACATCGTGGACGGGACACGGTCGTGAAGTAGGCGACGAGATCAGTCAGTCGCCACGGGTGCCCTGGCCGGCAAGGCGAACTCGGCAACGAAGCCGCCGGCCACAGTGACCGATCCGACCGGCGTGTCGTTGTCCCACCAGACGGTATAGGGGCCTGCCGGCAGATCCGGGTAGACGGCACTGTGGAAGGTGCCGTCCCGGACCTGCCGCTCCCGCACTGCCGAATGCGTGCGCGGCTCGCCGTCACGGTCGGACCGGCTCACCTCAATCTCCCGGCCGAGCAACTGACGTCCCGTATAGATGATCAGGGCGCCGGTGTCACCACCAAGATCGAGAACGACGGTCGCGGTCCCCGAGGGCCCGTACGTGTGCGAATGCTCGTGTCCGGCCATGTCCCCGCCTCCTGGTCAGGAATCCACCGACGGGTTGTTGAACCCGTCATAGGGCGAGCCGAGGAACGGAAAGCTGCGGAGGAAGGGCGCGGTCACGTCCGCGGCACTCAACCCCGGCGTCACCGCCGCCGCCGCGGCGTCCGGCTGGAAGTTCCGGTCCACCAGCGGCACGGTCAGCCCGGCGATGGCCCGCAGTGCGATCGTCACCACGTCGTCGGTGACCCGCCGGCCGTTCGGGAAGCCCGCCAGGTCACCACCGAGCAGACCGAACTGGTTGGGGCGGCTCGCCGGTGGGATCGCCGTGTTCAACCGCAGCATGTCGGCCTGGACGTCCCCGGTCACATTGGTGAACCCGTCGATCAACCCCTCCGGAATGCCGGTGAGCAGGATGGCGACCAGGTCCGCCCGCGCCTGCTCCGAGCTGTTCAGCTCCTCCAGATTGGGAAAGACATCCGGGTAGAGCACCGGGAGCAGGGCAGCCAACTCCGGCCGCTCGACGAACTGCGCGAACCGCTTGTCCTCCGAGGGCGGCAGGGTGTTCCACAGGTCCTTCTGCGCCATCGGCACAATGACCTCGTTGAACAACGGATTACCCAACCTGGACACCTGGGTGAAAGGTCCGGCGTTGGTGTCCGCCGCCGACCGGTCACCAAGCACCCGCACCTGCCGGCGGGACGCCGAGGTCCACACGCCGATCACCGAGGCGGGTTCCTGCCAGTGGTAGCGGTCCGCGCGACGACGCACCCGGTCCAGCGGCACCTGGAGCGCCAGGCTGTGCACGTTCATCCGGTCGGTGGCGTTGACCGGCTCGCCAGCCTCCTTGAAAATCTTCTTCCCGGCCACGTGCAGCTGCTGGAACGGTCGCAGCGTACCCAGATCGAAGATCGCGCCCAGGTCGACGAAGAAGCCGTCCGCGCGCTGCCCGGCGAAGACCCGCTCCCCGGTGGAGAGCTTGAACGTGGCCTGACGCACCAGCTCGCCGTACTTCGGGGTGGACAGTGGACCCACGTTGCAGGGCGGGCAGGGCAGCTTGCGCGCCAACCGCTCCTCCCGGCCCCCGATGATCCGGGTCAGGCTGTAGAACTGTCGCCGGTTCCAGTTCTCGCTGTCCAGAGCATCGATCGGCCCGGTGTTGTAGAGAAAACTGTTCGGGTTCGTGATCTCGGTGGTGAACTCGAATCGGTAGGTGACATCCGGTCGACCGTCACCGTTGTTGTCGAGATGGATCTCGTATCGCACGTCGTCACCGAACTCGAAGAAGTTCGGCCCGCCGGAGGGCAGCTGCAGCGGTACGTAGTTGGCGATCAGCGTCACCGTGTCCGGGCGGTCCGGGGTGACGAACGCGTATAGATCAGATGAGTCGGCAACCGGATCCTTGGCGATTTCCGGTGCCTCGCGGTGTGAAGACATGAAGGACCCACCTCACTGGCGAAAAAGTGAAATCAACGGCCGGCCGGGCGCCGAGAACCTGCGCCGGGCCGGAAGACGCCGGCCCGCACGGTGTGCCGGGCGGGCGGAGCACGCTCAACGCCGGCGGCAGGGCCAGTCGGGGCAAACACCACGGCCGGTGCGGCGTGGCAGGGTCGGACGGGCATCCGCTCAGCGCCGGGCGGCTCGGCGCAACCGGTCAGCCAGACCCCGGTCCCGTACCTCGATGCGGGACTCGCCGACGAACACGTCCATAGCGCCGGACCGCACGTCCCGCAGGTGCACGACGATCGTCTCGTCGACGCCGGCCGCCGCCTGGTCGTCGCCGTCCCCGGCGAGCGAGAGCCCCGGTACCGCGAGGGCGGCGGCGCCGAGTGTGGCACTCGCCGCCGCCGTCAACGTCTGCCGACGGGACAGCTTCGGCCAACGCCGCTTCCGCTTGTCAGTAATCATGGCAACCTTTCCGGCGGCGGCGCGCACGCGCCCGCCTCAGGGAACGGGGCTCACGACAGCGCTCGCCAGCCCCGATTGAGGGGTGCCGGCGGCGGTCTCGCCGCTACCGTCGCCGGCATCGACAGGTACGGGCGGCGACGGAGAATGGTTCGACGCTACGAGGTTAGGTAACCGTACGCAGTCGTGCGCTCACGCGCGGGCCGTCCCGCCGCCGCCGCGATCGCCCGCAGCTGCTCCTCGGTACGCGCCGAACCGTTGCCGGAGCCCGCCATCCGGGAAATGGTCTCCTCCATCAGGGTGCCCCCCAGGTCGTTGCAGCCACTACGCAGCAGCTCCGCCGTTCCCAAGTCACCGAGCTTGACCCAGGAGCACTGGATGTTGTCGATCCGGCCGTGCAGCAGTACCCGCGCCATCGCGTGCACCACCCGGTTCTCTCGCCAGGTCGGCCCCGGTCGGGCGATTCCCGCGAGGTAGATCGGGGCGTTGGTGTGCACGAACGGCAGCGCCACGAACTCGGTGAAGCCGCCGGTGCGGTCCTGCACCCCGGCCAGCACCCGAAAGTGCGCCAGCCACTGGCCAGGATGGTCGACGTGGCCGTACATCATCGTGGAGCTGGACCGGATCCCCAGCTCATGGGCGGTGCTGACCACCTCGACCCAGGCGGCGGCCGGCAGTTTGCCCTTGGTCAGCACCCAGCGCACGTCGTCGTCGAGAATCTCCGCCGCGGTACCCGGAATGGTGTCCAGCCCCGCCTCGCGCAGCCCGGTCAGCCACTCCCGCACCGACGCGCCGGCCTTGGCCGCGGCGGTCACGATCTCCATCGGCGAGAAGGCGTGCACGTGCATCTGTGGCACCCGCGCCTTGATTGCCCGGACCAGGTCGGCGTAGATGGTCACCGGCAGCTTCGGGTCGATGCCACCCTGAAGGCATACTTCGCTGGCGCCGGCCTCCCACGCCTCCTGCGCCCGGTCGGCGACCTGCTCCACCGACAGCCGGTAGGCGTCGGCGTCGCGTTCCCGCTGGGCGAAGGCACAGAACCGGCAGCCCACGTAGCAGACGTTGCTAAAGTTGATGTTGCGGTTGACCACGTAGGTGATGTCGTCGCCGACCGCCGCCTGACGCAGCCCGTCGGCGGTGCGACACAACTCGTCCAGCGCCGGGCCGTCCGCGGCGAGCAGGGCGAGCACGGCATCGACGTGCCGGGGCTCCAGCAACGCCGCCGGGTCGTCCGCGGCCAGCCGCAGCCCGGCCCGCAGGTCGACGTCACCGAAACCCGCGGTCGCCTGCCGCCCGACCTTCGCGGCCACCTCCGACCAGTCGCCGTAGACGTGGTCGAAGTCGCCCCGCCGATCCGCCGTCCGACCGACGGTGTCGATGGTGGCGTGCAGGTCACTCCGACCGCCGTACGTCTCGTCGGGCTCCTGCCACGGCCGGCCCACCGGCCGGGCCGACTCCACGGCCAGCCCGGTCTCCGGGTCCGCCAGCGCCGTCACGTGTGGCAGCAGGCGGGGATCCAGCCACGGTTCGCCGGCGGTGACATACTCCGGGTAGACGGTCAGCCGCTCCCGCAGGGTGAAGCCGGCGGCGGCGGTACGCTCCGCCAACTCATCCAGTTCCGGCCAGGGACGCTCCGGGTTGACATGATCCGGGGTCACCGGGGACACCCCGCCCCAGTCGTCGATGCCGGCCCGCAGCAGCAGGTCGTACTCTCCGGCGATCAGGTTCGGGGGCGCCTGGATCCGGGCCTTCGGCCCGAGCAGCACGCGCGCCACCGCCACGGTGGCGGCCAGGTCGTGTAGCTCAGCGTCGGGCATACCGCGCATCGCCGTGTCGGGCTTGGCACGGAAGTTCTGCACGATCACCTCCTGGAGGTGGCCGTACTCCCGGTGCGCCCGCCGCATCGCGAAGATGGCGTCGACCCGCTCGCCGAGGGTCTCACCGATGCCGATCAGGATGCCCGTGGTGAACGGCACGCCGACCCGACCGGCGTCGTCCAACACCCGCAACCGCACCGCCGGTTCCTTGTCCGGCGAACCGTGGTGCGGGCCGCCCGGCGTGGACCAGAGCCTCGTCGCCGTGGTCTCCAGCATCATTCCCATGCTGGGCGCGACCGGCTTGAGTCGTTGCAGCTCCGACCAGGAGAGCACGCCCGGGTTGAGGTGCGGCAGCAGGCCGGTCTCCTCCAGCACCGCCACCGCACAGGCACGCAGGTAGTCCAGGGTGGACTCGTAGCCCCGTTCGTCCAGCCACTGCCGGGCCGCCGGCCAGCGCGCCTCCGGCCGGTCACCGAGGGTGAACAGAGCCTCCTTGCAGCCCTGTGCCGCGCCGGCCCGGGCGATGGCGAGCACCTCGTCGCGGTCGAGGAAAGCCACCGGCAACCGGTGCGGCACGGTGGCGAAGGTGCAGTAGTGGCAGCGGTCCCGGCACAGCCGGGTCAGCGGGATGAAGACCTTCTTCGAGTACGTCACCACGTTGGGCCGGCCGGCGTCACGCAGACCCGCGTCGCGGACCGCACCGGCGATGCCGAGCAGCTCCTGCAAGGCCGATCCCCGGGCGGTCAGCAGTGCCGACGCCTCATCGACGTCGAGCGCCCGCCCGGCGGCGGCCCGGCGCAGCGCCCGCCGTACGCCCGCGTCGCCCGGCCCAGGCTCGCTCCGATCAACCATCCGCCCAGCCTATGCGTTACCACCGGGTGCAGTCTGCGCCCCGTGGCCAACCGCACGCTAGTACGGCCCGCCGGTCGTCATCGGGGATCGTCACCCGGGTCGATCCGCTGGGTGCGATCGGCGTCGCCGTCCGCCGGTCGCGGAACCACCTGGGTCGGCTCGGCACCCTGACGCGGGATGCTCTGGGTCGGATCCGCTGCGGCGGGCTGCCCGAACGGCGGCGGAGCCGACTGGCCGTGCAACGGCGGAGCCGACTGGCCGTGCAACGGCGGAGCCGGCGAGGACGGCGCGGCCGGTGGCACCGCCGGCTGACCGTGCGGCGGCCAGGTGTGCGGTGCCGCCGGCGGCCCTCCGGCCGGGTTTGCCTGGCCGGCCGTCGGCCACCCCGGCTGGCCACCGGACTGGCCCGGGCTCGGGTAGCCGCCGGTCGCCTGTTCGCCGGACCGGCCGCCGCTCGGATGGTAGCCGGCGGGCTGGCCGGCACCAGGGTGACCAGGCTGCGCAGGGTGACCAGGCCGCGCAGGGTGACCAGGCTGCGCGCCGCCGTAGCCGGCGGACTGATCGCCGCCCGGCCAGCCGCCCGGCTGGACCGGCGGCCACCCGCCGGTCTGGTAACCGGCCTGACCCGGGCCACCCGGGTGCGGCCAGCCCGGCTGCGGCGTGCCGTACAGGCCGGGCTCCGCCCTGGGCCGGGGCACGTGGTACAGCCGCTGCCAGACGCTCCACACCACATACGCCGCCACCGCGAAGAGCGCCACCCAGGCCGCCCGGCTGAGCATGCCGGTCATCGCGTCGAAGACCTGACCCTCGGCCAGCCGGCCGACCACCCAGATCAACAGCGTCAGGCCGCCCAGCACGGCACTGGCCGCGTACTCGCCGAGCGCCACCTGAGTGATCAGCTTCGCCCGCGCAACGACCGGCGCCAGGTGGGTGGCGAGCAACACGGCCAGCACCGGCAGGACGACGGCCTCCACCCCGATGAAGGCGGAGAACGAGCTCTCGGCACGCCCGGTCACCGTGCTGTGGGCGCCCTGCGGCGTGAGCAGCCGGATCAGCCCGACGAAGAGGAAGACGGCATTCGCGCCCAGAAGCACGACGGCGACGAGTTCACGCAGCGGCCCGGTCACCTGGCGGGCCGGGGTCGGGTCGGTGGGCGGGGGCTCGGCGGGGCTGGTCACGAACTCTCCCTGGGGCGAAAGCGGACAGATGCCGACGTGAGCCTAGTCTCCCGGGGCATCCCGGTGCCGCAGGCGTCACGTAGGCGAGGATGAGCGGATGCGGATCGTGGTTCTGACCGGGGGAATCGGCGGTGCCCGGTTCCTGCTCGGAGTGCGGGCGTACGCCCGCGAGGTGGGTGCCGAGGTGACCGCCGTCGTCAACGTCGGCGACGACCTGCGGCTGCACGGGCTGCGGATCTGCCCAGATCTGGACAGCGTGCTGTACACCCTCGGTGGTGGCGCCGACCCGGAGCGGGGCTGGGGCCGGGCCGGAGAGACCTGGACGATCAAGACGGAACTGGCCACGTACGGGATCGAGCCGAGCTGGTTCGGACTCGGCGACAAGGACATCGCCACCCACCTGGTACGCACCACCATGCTGGACGCCGGATACCCGCTGCACCAGGTCGTCGACGCGCTGGCGACCCGCTGGCAGCCCGGCGTACGTCTGCTGCCGGCGACCGACGACCGCCTGGAGACCCACGCTGTCACCGAGGTCGACGATGGCCAGCGGGCGATCCACTTCCAGGAGTGGTGGGTGCGGCACCGGGCACAGCTGCCCACCCGACGGTTCGTCTTCGTCGGCGCGGAGGCGGCGAAGCCCGCACCCGGTGTGACCGAGGCGATTGCCGGCGCCGACGTGGTGCTGCTCGCGCCGAGCAACCCGGTGGTCAGCATCGCGCCGATTCTGGCCGTGCCGGGCCTGCGGGAGGCGTTGGTGGACGGCACCGCTCCGGTGGTGGGCGTGTCTCCGATCATCGGTGGCGCACCGGTACGCGGCATGGCCGACCGCTGCCTGGCGGTGGTCGGCGTCGAGTGCAGCGCCGCCGGGGTCGGCGGGCTGTACGGGGGCCGGGCCGTCGGCGGCCTGCTCGACGGATGGCTGGTGGCGGAGGAGGATGCGGACGCGATGGTGCCGGACGTGACCGTCCGCGCGGTGCCGCTGAGGATGACCGACGAGGCGACGACGGCGGCGATGGTCCGCGCGGCGGTGGAGTTGACGTGAGGCTGGAGATTCTTCCGGTGCCCGGCATCGGGCATGTGACCGAGGGCGACGACCTGGCGGCGTTGATCGGCGGCGCGGCACCCTGGCTGCGTGACGGCGATGTGCTGGTGGTCACCAGCAAGATCGTTTCCAAGGCTGAGGGGCAGTTGGTGGACGTCCCGGCTGACGGCCCGGACCGGCAGGCCGCCCGGGACGAGGCGCTGGCGGCGGAGACCGTCCGGGTGGTGGCCGCCCGGGGGGGCACCCGGATCGTGCAGACCCGCCACGGCTTCGTGATGGCCGCGGCCGGGATCGACGCCTCCAACGTCGACAAGACCCGGTTGGTGCTGCTTCCGAGGGATCCGGACGCCTCGGCCCGGGCGCTCCGTGCCGCACTGCGCGAGCGGAACGGCGTGGACGTGGCGGTGGTGATCAGCGACACGATGGGCCGCCCCTGGCGCAACGGGCTGACCGACGTCGCCCTCGGCGTCGCCGGGATAGACGCCATCCGCGACCACCGGGGCGAGGTCGACCCGTACGGCAACGAGCTGACGCTGACCCAGATGGCTGTGGTCGACGAGTTGGCCGCCGCGGGCGAACTGATCAAGGGCAAGTGCGACCAGATGCCGGTGGCGGTGGTCCGCGGCTACCTGTCGGCGCCGCTCACGGAGAACCCCGACGGGGCCAGGGCGTTGATCCGGGACGCGTCGATGGACCTCTTCTCGCTCGGCACCGCGGAGGCGAAGGCCGCCGGTCTACTCACCGCCGCCACCCTGCCGGATCAGCCGGGCGCCGTAGCAGCCGACCCGGCGGCGGTGGACCGGGCGATCGCCATCGTCGCCAAGGTGGTCGCCCCCGGCACGGTCTTCACCCAGGTCACCGACGACGACGTGCGGACCGGGCTGGTCACCATCGTGCCGGGCTGGCCGGCACACGCCACCGGTCTGCTGCTCTGCTCACCGCCGACCCCCGTGGGGCCGGTCCAACTGGTCCGCTTCGGCACGGACGTACAGCGCCTGCGTACCGCCCTCGCCGCGCAGGGCGTACCCACCCAACTCCTGCCCCCGCCTGGCGACACCACCGCCGCCGCCACCCTCGCCCTCTGAGTCAGTGGTTGAGGACGGCACGGCCGAGGGGGGTCAGGGTGTGCAGCACGGTGTTGCGGTCGCGGTGGCTGACCAGCAGGCCCGCGTTACGTAGCACGGTGGTGTGCTGGCTGGCGGCGGCCGGTGAGATGCTCAGCCGGCGCGCCAACTCGCCGGTGGTGCAGCCGTCGTCGCTGGCGGCCAGGACCGCAGCCCGGTTACGACCGAGCAGCGCGGCCAACGCCGACCGGCTGGCGCCGCCCGACCCGGCCCCGTCGGCGGCGGTCAGCCCGCCCAGCCGGTCCACCGGGTAGACCAGTACTGGGGGCAGCTTCGGGTCGACCAGCGCCACCGGCGTATTCGAGCAGAAGAACGACGGCACCAGTAACAGCCCCCGACCCCGCAGGTACAGCTCGCGGGTGCTCGGGTAGGCGGGGACCGCCAGCACGCCGGGCTCCCACCGCACGCCCGGCAGAAGATTGGCCAGCAGCCCTTCGATGCCACCGTCGAGCATGGTCCGCGCCCGCCTGGCCCGGTCTGCTTCCACCGCACCCTGGACCTGCGGCCAGTACGGCCCGAGGGCCAGTTCGCGGTAGCGGCCGATCGTCGTTGCCAGGTACTCCAGCGCCTCCGGTTCGCCCCGGGCCAAGGCGGCGGCACCGGGCGGCAGGCCCCGGCTCCTGGCGAGCAACGTCAGGTCGCGTTGCAGCAGCGCGACCGGCGTACGCCGCAGCGCTTCCATCCCCGCCTCGAACCCGTGCACGCTGTCGTAGGGGGTGAGGAAGTCGGGGAAGTAGCCACGCGGCGGGCTCAACGAGGAGAGGAGTCGCAGGGCGCCGACGTCCTCCTGCTGGCGCATCCCGCGCGACACCTCGCGCCGCCAGCCGGCCAGCAGCGGGTCACGACTGCGCCCGGGTAGCAGGTGCAGGCTCAGCACCACTTCCCAGAACGGATCAGCCGCCGGAGCCACCCTGGTCCGGCGGATGTCCTCGCCGGAGAAATGGATCTTCAGCATGGAACAGCTCCCCGTCACCTGGCTGGAGGGGCGCCCGGCAACCTCAGAACTCTACCCGGCCACCACGACCTCGGATTGTTAAGCCTGAGCTGAAACACCTCGACGCCCGCATGCCGTTTCCGCCATGCTTCCCATGCCGGAGGGGGCGACGCGCGTTGGACAGGCGTCCGCTCCTTCAGGTGCCCGAGGACGGGACGATCGGCCGGGCGGCACATACGAGGGTCTGCGGCTCATGAATTCCGCAGGGGTGCCGCCCCGCCATCGTCCCCGTACCTCGTTGACCTGTGCGACCCCGCCTCCCCGTTCGCCGGTGTACCGGATCCGTGCCCCTACGCTGTACGGAGCCGGAAGGAGGGGCCGCTTGTCAACGCCTCAAGTATCGGAGGAGTCCCCGCTCGACAGCGCGGGACAATGGGCCGACCTGCACGCCGACGCGACGTCGGTGCTCAGCGACTGGACACCGACGAGCCCCGACGCGGCCGCTGCCCGCGATCGAACTCTCGGGCTGCTGACCGACGGTCCGGTCGGGCTGAGACGCGAGCACCGGGTCGGCCACGTCACCGCCAGCGCGCTGGTGTTCGACGCGACCGGTTCCCGGGTGTTGCTCTGCCTGCACGGCAAGTTCCACCTATGGGTGCAGCTAGGCGGGCACTGCGAGCCGGGCGACCGGACCCTGGCCGAGGCGGCACTGCGCGAGGCCACTGAGGAGTCCGGCATCACCGGACTGCGCATCGATCCGGTGCCGGTCGACGTGGACGTGCACACGGTGGGCTGCCAGGGCGGTTCACTGCATCACGACGTCCGCTTCGCGGTCTTCGCTCCGGCTGGAGCGGTGGAACAGGTGAGCGCGGAGTCAGCGGCGCTGGGTTGGTTCCCGCCGGACCAGCTGCCGCACCCGCTGGCCGGCGGAACGGCCCGGCTCGTCGCGCCCGGTCTGGCGGCCTTCAGACGAGCTTCTCCTCGCCGCGCGCCTTGAGCTCGTCCACGATCGACTTGACGTCCTGGGCCCGGTCGCGCGGGCAGACCAGCAGCGCATCCGCGGTATCGACCACGATCAGATCCCGTAGGCCGACACCGGCCACGAACCGGCCGGACTGCGAGACCACCACGGTGCCGCTGGTGTCGCGCAGCAGCACCTCGGCCTTGACGTCGCCGCCAAGCACCACGTTGCCGTCGGCGTCCGCCGGCAGGACCTCGCCGAGGGTGTGGAAGTCACCCACGTCGTTCCACCGGAAGTCACCCGGCACGGTCGCCACCCGCCCGGCACCGGCCGCGCCCTCCATCACCGCGTAGTCGACCGAGATCTTCGTCAACGTCGGCCAGATCGCGCCGAGCGCGTCGTCCTGCTCGTCGGTGCCCCAGGCCGCCGCGATCGTGGTGACACCGGCGTGCAGGGCGGGCTGCTGGCGGGCCAGTTCGGCGAGGAATGCCGACACCCGCCAGACGAACATGCCGGCATTCCAGAGGTACTGTCCGGAGCGCAGGTACGCCTCGGCCACCTCGGCGCTGGGCTTCTCCTTGAACTCGACGACCGGGCGCAACGGGCCGTCACCGACCGGTTCGCCGGTCCGGAGGTATCCGTAACCGGTCTCCGGCCGGGTCGGGGTGATCCCGACGGTCATCAGCAGCCCCTGCTCGGCCCCCCGGACCGCCTGCTGGACCGTGGCCACCCACCGCTGCGGTTCGCCGATCAAATGGTCGGCGGCGAACGAGCCCATGACCGCGTCCGGGTCACGCACGGCGATCACCGCCGCGGCCAACGCGATGGCCGCGCAGGAGTCCCGGGGCGAGGGCTCGACGAGGATGTTCTCCTCCGGCAGACCGGTCAGTTGACGGGCCACGGCTGCCGCATGGGCGGCGCCGGTGACCACCATGGTGCGCGCGGGGGTGGTCAGCGGCTCCAGCCGCTGCACCGTCGCCTGGAGCAGCGACGCGGCGGTGCCGGTGAGTGGGTGGAGAAACTTGGGATGACCGGCGCGGGACAGCGGCCACAACCTCGTACCGCTGCCACCCGCCGGAATGACGACATAGATCACCAGGACATCATGCCCGAACTGTCCCGACCGGACGTCACGGTTGCGGCCTCAGGCCCGCGCCCTGGCCCACGCCGAGATGTGCACCTCGGCGCTGGACTCCCAGGTGAACTCCTTGGCCCGGTCGAAGCCGGCCTTGGCCAGCGACAGCCGGCGCGGTTCGTCGTCGAGCAGCGCGGCCAGGTCGGTGGCGATCTGCTCCGGGTCCTCGCTGGTGTACGCGACCGCGTCGCCGCCCACCTCAGGCAGCGACAGGCGGGGCGTGGTGAGCACCGGGGCGGCGCAGGCCATCGCCTCCAGGATCGGCAGGCCGAACCCCTCCCCGTACGACGGGTAGGCGGCCACCAGGGCTCCGCCCAGAAATCCGGGCAGGTCGCCGTAGCGCAGGTAACCGGGGCGCAGCAGCCGCAGGTGCGATGGCACCTCGGCGACCGCCCGGTCGATGTCGTCGTCGTGCCCCTGCCCACCGGCCACCACCAGGGCCGGCGGGTCCTGCCGGCCGGCCACCGCCCGCGCCCAGCCCCGGATCAGGTTCGGCACGTTCTTGCGTGGCTCCTTGGCGCCGAGGAACGCGATGTAGCTGCTACTGCCTAGCCCGAGGCGGGCACGCACCCGGGCCTTCTCCTCGTCGCCGGGGGCGTGGAAGGCGGCCTGGTCCACCCCGTGGTACGCCACGTCGATCCGGGTCGGGTCGGCGTCCAGCAGCCGGATCAGCTCGTCGCGGGTCGCCTTGCTGGGCACGATCACCCGGTCCGCGCGCCGCAGCGAGGTCTTGATGGCGCTGCGGAAGAAGGTGCGGCGGGACTTGTCGTAGTGCTCCGGTTCGGTGAAGAAGGTGGCGTCGTGCACGGTCACCGTGATCGGACAGCCGGCCCGCAGCGGGCAGGTGTAGAAGGGCGAGTGCAGCACCTCGGCACCCACCTGCTGGGCCAGGAGGGGCAGGCCGGTCTGCTCCCAGGCGAGCCTGGCGGGCCGGTGCGCGACCGCCGCGGGGGCCGGGACGATCTCCGCGCCGGGCAGCGTCCTGCGGTACCGCTCCAGGTCCGTGCGAAGACTGACCACGACCAGGTCGACCGCCGATCCGCACACCTTGTCGAGGGCACCGAGCAGCCCATCGACGTATCTACCGACGCCGCCGCGATCGACGGGGACACTCGTGGCGTCGATGAGCACGCGGGGCGGGCGACCGGCGGTCACTTGGCGACTCCTTGCGGTGGCGAGACTGTGGGGAACGACACTCCGGCCAAGCCTACGCCGGAGCCGGGTACGGGCGCTGACTGCGACCCGACGGTACGCCGACTTGTCGCTGTCATCGAATACGGCCGTCAGAGGCGTATCGTTCGCGTCGATGGCCGACAACATTGCCCGGGTTTTCGTCGACGCGATCGCGACCGATCCCACCCGACCGCTGCTGACCTGGTACGACGACGCGACGGGCGAGCGCACCGAACTTTCCGGCGCGACGCTGGCGAACTGGGTGGCCAAGACGGCCAATCTGCTCGTCGACGACCTGGCCATCGGTCCCGGCGAGACCGCGGCGGTGCTGCTGCCGCCACACTGGCAGACCGCGGCGGTGCTGCTCGGCTGCTGGTCGGCCGGATTGACGGTGTCCGGGAAGCCGGGCGACGTGGACGTGCTCTTTGCCGCCGCGGACCGGGCCGCCGAGGCGGACGCCTGGTCGGCCGCCGACCGGTACGCGCTCGCCCTGCACCCGTTCGCGCTACCACTGCGCGAGGTTCCGACCGGCTTCGCCGACTACGTCACCGAGGTGCGCGTCCACGGCGACCACTTCGGGGCGTACCCGGGCGGCGGCCCGGCGCACGCCGCCCTGCGCGCCCGGGCTGCCGACCGCGCCACCGAGCTGAACATCGCCCCGGGTGACCGGGTGCTCGTGGACGTCGACCGGCATCCGGACCCGCTCGACTGGCTGCTGGCCCCGCTCAGCGCCGGTGCCAGCCTGGTGCTCTGCGCCCACCCGGACCCGGCCCGGCTCGCCGACCGTCGAACGACCGAGAAGGTCACCCGCGCCCTCTGCTGACTCGCCCCGCGATGATCGGCGGGGCCCGCCGCTGCGCCGATGAGACCGTCAGGTGGCCGACCCGGTGTCGGGGGCGCGACGGTGGGCCAGGGCGGCGAAGGCGGTGAGGGACTCGGGGTTGGTCAGGGCGCCCTTGGCGGCGGCCTGGTCGACCGGGGTGCCGGTGAGGATCTTTTTTACCGGCACCTCGAGCTTCTTCGCCGACAGGGTGCGCGGAACCGCGCGGACCTGGTGGATCTCGTCGGGCACGTGCCGGGGCGACAGTGCGGTACGCAGCTCGCGGCAGATCTTCCGCCGCAGCTCGTCGTCGAGGTTCACGCCGTCGGTGGGCACCACGAACAACAACAACTCGCCGGCACCGCCCTCGTCGTCCTCCAGGTGCACCACCACCGAGTCTACGACCTCGTCCAGCCCCTCCACCACGGAGTAGAACTCGGCGGTGCCCAGCCGCACGCCGCCCCGGTTGAGGGTGGCGTCGGAGCGGCCGGTGATCACACAGCCGCCCCGGGAGTTGACGGTGATCCAGTCGCCGTGCCGCCACACCCCCGGGTAGAGGTCGAAGTACGCCTCCCGGTAACGGACGCCGTCCGGGTCGTTCCAGAAGCCCACCGGCATGCTCGGCATCGGTTCGGTGATGACCAGTTCGCCCAGCTCCCCCACGACGGAGGTACCGTCGGTCGCGCGGGCCTCGACCTTGGCGCCGAGGGCCCGGCAGGTGATCTCACCGGCGTGCACCGGCAGCAGCGGCACACCGCCGACGAAGCCGGTGCACACGTCGGTGCCGCCGGACAGTGACTGGAGCTGGAGGTCCGCGCCGACCCTGTCGTACACCCAGGTGAAGCCCTCGGCGGGCAGCGGCGCACCGGTGGAGCCGAGCCCACGCAGCGCGGCGAGGTCCGCGATGTCGCGCGGCACCAGCCCGGCCTTGCGGCAGGCCAGCAGGAACGGGGCCGAGGTACCGAGGTACGTGGTGCCGGTTTCCTCGGCCAGCCGCCACAGCGCACCCAGGTCCGGGTGGCCCGGGTTGCCGTCGAACAGCACGATCGTCGCGCCCACCGCCGGCCCGGAGACCAGGAAGTTCCACATCATCCAGCCGGTGGTGGTGAACCAGAAGAACCGGTCGGCCGGGCCCAGGTCGTGATGCAGGGCGAGCATCTTCAGATGTTCCAGCAGGATGCCGCCGTGGCCGTGGACGATCGGCTTGGGCAGCCCGGTGGTGCCGGATGAGTACAGCACGTAGAGCGGATGGTCGAACGGCACCGGAGCGAAGGTCTGCGGCTCGTCGGTCGCGGCGGCCAGTTCGGCCCAGGAGATCGCGCCCGGCGGCGGCGTGGCCCCCGGATCGAGGTAGGGGACGGTCACGGTGTGCCGCAGGGACGGCAACGCGGCCCGGATCGCGGCCACCTCGGCCCGCCGGTCCACCGGCTTGGCGCCGTAGCGGTAGCCGTCGACGGCGACCAACACCTTCGGCTCGATCTGCTGCCAGCGGTCGGTGACGCTGCGGGTGCCGAACTCGGGGGCACAGGAGGAGAAGATCGCGCCGAGACTCGCCGTAGCCAGCAGCAGCACATACGTCTCGGGGATGTTGGGCGCGTATGCGGCCACCCGGTCGCCGGTGGTGACGCCGAGCCGGCGCAGTCCGGCGGCCACCCGGCGGACCTGCTCACGCAGCTCGGCGGCGGTGAGGGCGACCGACGACCGGGTCTGCCCGGTGGCGATCACCACCTGGTCGTCGTCGGCCCGGCCGGGCATCCGGAGCACGTTCTCGGCGTAGTTGAGGGTGGCACCGGGGAACCATCGGGCGCCCGGCATGTGCCGCCCGGCCAGGGTGGCGGTCGGCGGGGTGTGCGCGACGACGTCGAAGTGGTCCCAGATCGAGCGCCAGAAGGCGTCCAGGTCGGTGACCGACCACCGCCACAGCGCGTCGTAGTCGGCGAACTCCAGGCCGCGGTGCTCGGCGAGCCAGCGCAGGTACGCCCCGATCCGTGACCGCTGGAGTACGTCCGCCGGTGGCGTCCACAGCACGTCAGTCACTGGTCCACTCCTCCCCTGGCCCGGCACGACGCTGTGCGGTGGGCCGTGGCGCCATCTTGCCCTACCTCGAAGCGCCATTCTCCGTAGCCGACCCCCACCAGCGCATGTGCCCGTCCCACACGCCCCACCCCAATCCAGTGTGGGCCGGTGGGCACGTTACGGCACGGGGACGTTCAGCGCGGCTCGCCGCGCGCCGCCTGGATGGCGCGGCGACGGGCCAGCCGGTGGGCGCGGCGAATTTCCGCCTCCCGCCAGCGACCCTCGTCCTCCGGCGTCTGCGGCAGCACCGGTCGCACAGGACGGGGAGCGCCGCCCACCTCGACGCCGACGAAGACGAGGTACGCGGTGGCCACCCGTACCGGCGTCTCCTCGGCCGAGTCCCAGCGCTCCGCCATCACCCTCACACCGACCTCCATCGAGGTCTGCCCGGTCCAGTTGACCTGGGCGTAGGCGTGCACCAGGTCACCCACCCGGACCGCCTCGGAGAAGACGATCTCGTCGATCGCCGCGGTTACCGCGGTGCCACCGCTGTGTCGGGCCGCCGCCGCTCCCGCGACGTCGTCGACGAACTTCATCAGCACCCCGCCGTGCACGGTCCCGTAGAGGTTGACGTCGACGGCGGTCATGATCCGACTGAGGGTTACCCGGGAGTACGACGTCGGCTTGCCCGGCAGGGCGGTGGCGAGGTGCTCGGTCATGTCGAAAAAGGTACGGTGCGCGGATGCGACATCTGTGGAGCTTCCTCGCAGGGCTGGTGGTGGTGCCGGTCACCTGGGTACTGGTCGCCCTGGGGCAGGGCGGGTCGGCCAGCACCCTCGACCGGTGGGTCGAGATCGGCACAGCCAACACGGCCAACCTCATCGAACCGGCCGTCTACCTCGCCGTCGGCGGCGTCGTGCTGGGCCTGCTCGGCACGCTGCGCATCTCACCGCTCGGACCGCTGGTCGCCGGGCTACTGCTGGTCACCCCGTACGTCGGGCTGTTCGTCGCGCCGTTTCGGGTCCGCGAACGTATTCCGGACAGTTGGAAGTTCCTCGGTGACCCGCTGCCGCTGCGACTGCCGGTGGAGAACGGCACGCTGTTCCTGATCGGCGTGCTGCTGCTGGTGGCGACGTTCAGCGGGCAGCGCTGGCGACGCTGGCCGGCACCCGTGGCGGCATCGGCACCGGTGGCCGACGACGCGTCCGGGGGCGACTCGACCGCGAACGACTGGCCGCCGGCCACCCCGTCGGCGGAACGGGACAACAACCCGCTGACCCTGGGCTACCCGGATCCGACACCGACCGAGCCGCTGCCCCGGCGCACCGGGGGTGGGTCACCCTGGTCGGCACCGCCGGGCAACCTGCCGCGCCGCGACGACGCCACCAACTGACCGACGCCACCGAACGACTCCTGCGGGCCGAACACGCCGGCCGCCCCTCCGCCCGACGGCAGCCCGCCGGGCGGAGGGGCGACGGTCAGCCCTTGAGCAACTGGCGGGCCATCACGATGCGCTGCACCTGGTTGGTGCCCTCGTAGATCTGGGTGATCTTCGCGTCGCGCATCATCCGCTCGACGGGGTAGTCCCGGGTGTAGCCGTAGCCGCCGAGCAGCTGCACCGCGTCTGTGGTGATCTCCATCGCGGCGTCCGAGGCGAAGCACTTCGCCGCCGCGCCGAAGTACGTGAGGTCGGCGTCGCCGCGCTCGGACCGGCCGGCCGCGGCGTACGTCAACTGCCGGGCCGCCTCCAGTTTCATGCCCATGTCCGCGAGCATGAACTGCACGCCCTGGAACTCGGCGACCGCCTTGCCGAACTGCCTGCGCTCGGCGACGTACCCCTTGGCGTAGTCGAGCGCGCCCTGGGCGATGCCGACGGCCTGCGCGGCGATGGTGACCCGGGTGTGGTCCAGGGTCGCCATCGCGGTGGCGAAACCGGTGCCCTCGGTGCCGATCATCCGCTCCGCCGGGATCCGGACGTTGTCCAGGTAGACCTCGCGGGTCGGGGAACCCTTGATGCCCAGCTTCTTCTCCGGCGCTCCGAAGCTCACCCCCGGATCGGACTTCTCGACCACGAAGGCGGAGATACCCCGCGAGCGGGCGGCCGGGTCGGTCACCGCGAAGACGGTGTAGAACTCCGAGACGCCGGCGTTGGTGATCCAGCGCTTCACGCCGTTGAGCACCCAGTGATCGTCGTCACGTACCGCACGAGTGCTCATCGACACCGCGTCGCTGCCGGCCTCCGGCTCGGACAGGCAGTACGAGAACATCGCCTCGCCGCTGGCGACGGGAGTCAGGTAGCGGCGCTTGATGTCATCTGACCCGGCCAGCAGGAGCGGCATGGTCCCCAGCTTGTTCACCGCCGGAATGAGTGAGGACGAGGCGCAGGCCCGTGCCACCTCCTCGATCACGATCGCCGTGGCCAGCGCGTCCGCCCCGGCCCCGCCGTACTCGACGGGAACGTGCGGTGCGTGGAAGTCGGCGGAACGCAGGGCGTCGTACGACGCCTTCGGAAACTCGCCGGTCTCGTCGGCCTCGGCGGCGTGCGGAGCCACCTTCGCCGTACAGACCTCACGGACCGCCTCCCGGATGGCCTCGTGCTCCTCGGGCAACCGGTACACGTCGAACGACTGATCTGCGGCCATGTCGGCCCCTCCCCTTCACCGCTATCATGCGCAGTCTGTAGCGTCACCGGGACGCCCACCGCGCAGACTGAAGGATAACGACCACAGTTCAGGCGATGTTACCGGCGCGTAGGCTCGGCCATGACGGAGCTCCGACGCCGCTCGGCGATGATGGAACAGATTGGGAACGAACCCTCCGGCGCCCCGTCCTGGCGCCGCAGCGGAACGCGACGCGAACATGCGGAGCCAGTGCGAGCGGAGAGACAGGCGTGACCATTCCGTACCCGAACACCCAGCCGGTACCCGCGATCGCGACGGTGACACCTCCCTCAGGCGCCTCCCGGCCGCAGGTCGCCTTCCTGGGCACCGGCTACCTCGGTGCGACCTACGCCATCTGCTACGCCGAGCTCGGGTACGAGGTGCTCGGGTACGACGTCGACGCGGACAAGATCGCCAAACTCAACGCGGGTGAGGTGCCGATCCACGAACCCGGCCTGGACGAACTGCTGCGCCGCAACCTGGCGGCCGGACGACTACGGTTCAGCACCGACATCACCGAGACCGCCGAATTCGGCGACGTGCACTTCATCTGCGTCGGCACCCCACAACGCGCCGACGGAATGGGCGCCGACCTGTCCTACGTCGAAGCGTCGGTCACCAGCCTCGCCCAACACCTGACCCGTAAGGCACTGATCGTCGGCAAGTCCACCGTCCCGGTCGGCACCGCTGACTGGGTCGAACAACTCGTCGGCAAACACACCCCCACCGACCTCGGTGTGGAGGTCGCCTGGAGCCCCGAGTTCCTCCAGGAGGGCTTCGCCGTCGACGACGTGCTCCGCCCCAACCGCATCGTCGTCGGCGTCAAGAGCGAATGGGCCAACGGCATGCTCTACGCCGCCCACAAGGGCGTGTTCGACCTCGCCGCCACCGAGGACCGCGAGGTTCCCCTGGTGGTCACCGACTTCGCCACCGCCGAACTGGTCAAGGTCGCCGCCAACGCCTTCCTCGCCACCAAGATCTCCTTCATCAACGCGATGGCCGAAGTCTGCGAGGCCTCCGGCGGCGACGTCACCCAACTCGCCAAAGCCATCGGCTACGACCCCCGCATCGGCAACCGTTTCCTCCAGGCCGGCCTCGGCTTCGGCGGCGCCTGCCTGCCCAAGGACATCCGCGCCTTCCAGGCCCGCGCCCAGGAACTCGGCGCCGGCGAAGCACTCCGCTTCCTCCACGAAGTCGACCTGATCAACCTGCGCCGCCGCACCCGCGTCCTGCAACTCGCCGCCGACCTCCTCGGCCGCCGCTCCGGCCCCGCCGGCCCCGACCTGTCCGGCACCCGCATCGCCGTCCTCGGCGCCACCTTCAAACCCAACACCGACGACGTACGCGACGCACCCGCCCTCTCCGTCGCCGCCCTGCTCCACAAAGCCGGCGCCGACGTCCACGTCTACGACCCACAGGGCATGACGAACGCCGGCCGGGCAGCACCCGAACTCAGCTACGAGCCCGGCATCACCGAAGCAGTAGCCGGCGCCGACCTCGTCTGCGTCCTCACCGAATGGGCCGACTTCCGCAACGCCGACCCCACCGTCCTCGGCGAACTCGTCACCGGCCGACGAGTGGTCGACGCCCGCAACTGCCTCGACTCCACCCTGTGGACGCAGGCCGGCTGGGAGTACCGGGGCATGGGACGGCCCTGATCGGATGTGTGGTCGGGTCGGCGACGCCGGCGCTTGACCCGCCGACAACTGTCGAATTCTCGGCTCGCATTGGGCATGCTGCGACAGTGGAAATCCACAGTGCGGGTGGAGGGGTGTCGTGGCGACTTTTCAGTGCTCCTCGTGCGACCGGGAGATCAAGCCGGCGATTCGCTGCCCGCACTGCGGTGCGCACCAGGCACAGTGGGCCGAACACCTGGGTGAGATCGAGCGGTCCATCGCGGAGATAAAGGCCCGCGAGGCCGCCATCGCCAGCGAACAGCGGCAACTCGCCGCCAAGATGCAGGCCGCGGTCTTCCAGCGGGACACCCTCGCGCACGCGGGCAACGCCGGTGACGAACGTCTCAAACAGGCCACCCGGCCCCGCCGGGTGTTACGCCGCCGGCTGGCGCGCCGTCCCTCGTCCGACGGGGCCGCTGCCCCGCCGCGTGACCTCTCCGGTGACAGTTCCGCGCCACCGCCACGGGTGCCTCGGCAGGGGCCCGGCAGCGGTCCACCGGACCCACCACCACCGACCGCACCCGTGTGGCTTGACGCCGACGACCCGGAGCATCCGCCGGAGGCATCCTCGCGGGAGGTGCAGAACATCCCGCTCGGTCTCGGTGCGCTGCTGCTCGGCGTCGCCGCGGTGGTCTTCGCCGTCGTCGCCACCAGCTCGATGGACGCACTCACCCGCCTCGGCATCCTGCTGCTCGCGACCGTGCTGATGCTCGTCGCCCCGCCGGTACTGGTCCGGCGGGGGCTGACCAGCACCGCCGAGACCATCGCCGCGGTGGGCCTGCTCCTGGTCCCACTCACGGGGTACGCGCTGTGGGCGGTGGACCGGGTCGGCGACGGCGTCGTCTCCGGCACGGCCTTCGCCGGTGTGATCTTCGCGTTGACCGCCACCGTCGCCGTGGGCTACGCGGGGTGGACCAGGCTACGGGCGCCCCGGTTCGCCACCGTGCTGGCCGCCCAACCGGTGGTGCCGCTGCTCGCGTACGACCGGATCACCGGCGCGGCCGGCTGGGCGCTGGTACTGACCCTGGTGGCCCTGCTCGATCTGTGGCTGGCCCGCTCCCCGGTGACCGTGGAGCAGCCGCCCACCGATTCCCCGACCGCCCCCGGCCGGCCGAACGCGCCCCGGCGGCAGGCCGACGGGCGGCCTGAGGGAGCGCCGGAGGAGTCCGGCGAGGTGCTGGACCCGACGGCCGGCCACACGACGGGTCCGCCGAGCCGACCGGTACCGGGGCTGCGGGAACTGACCTGGGCGCTGCACGGCGCGGCGGTGGCGGTCGCCTTGGCGTACGCGGTGACCGCCCTGCTCAAGACCAGCACCGTGGGGGGCGCGACCGGCGCGGGAATGGTGCTGCTCCTCGCCGCAGCCGCGTGCCTGGCGGGCACGCTGGCGCTGCGCCGCCCACCGCTGCCCGACATCGGCGCGGGAGTGCTCACCCTCGCAGTGATCGGTGCCCTGGGCCGGATCGCCTCGGTCGCGCTGCCCGGCCGCGCGCTGCTGCTCATCGCAGCGGTCATCACGGTCACCGGCCTCGCGGTACGCGCGGTTCCCGAGTCCGCCCGCCGCGGCCCGCAGCTGGCCTCCACGGTGGCGCTGACGGTCAGCGGGGTGGTGGTCGCCGGCAGTGCCCTACGGGCCGGCATCGCCCCGGTCCAGGCCGCCCTGCCGGCCTGGGCGGCGAATCTCGACCGGTACCCGGCCGAACTGGCCGCCGCCGTCGGGCCGGCCGCCTGGCAGCTCGCCGTCAGCGCCTTCCTGCTGACCGTGGCCGCGGTGGTGGCCCTGCCTCCAGAGATCCGCCGCGAGTTCGCGGTGACCGGCGCCGCGCTGACCGCGCTCGCCGTGCCGGCCTCCTTCGCCCTGTCCTGGGCGCTGGCGCCCTGGCCGATGGTGCTGGCCGCGTTCGGCATCGGGGCGGTCGGCCTGTCCGCCCGAACCAATCGGGCGGCGCTGGCGCACGCGGTCGCCGCCGCGGTCGTCGGGCTGGCCGGTGCCGGCGCCGCCCTGGCCCATCCCGCGCTGACCGCGGCGGTGCTGGTCACCATCGTGGTGGCCGGCGCGCTGATCGCCGCCGCCCCCCGGATCCGGCTCGCCCCGGCCACCGCGGACATCGTCTCGGCCTGGGCCGCCGGAGGCGCCGCCTTCGCCCTGCCCGGGGCGGTGGCCGCCTTCGTCGCCGCCACCCTGCCCGCCGGCGCCACGCTGACCCCGGCGAGCCTGCGCGAGGCGACCGTGCCGATCCTGGCGGCCAGTTTCCTCGCCGTCTGCGTCACCCTCGGCTATGCCGCCGTCGTCCAGGTGTCGCAGCGGCAGATCCCGGCACCGCTGGCGGTGGGCACCGGACTGGGCGCGCTGGTGGTCGCCGCTGCCGCATTCGGTGCCCCGGGCGCCACCGTGGCCGACGCCTGGGTCGGTGCGCTGCTGCTGGTCTCGGCGGTGCTGCTCTTCCTGGCCCCATCGATCGACACCGGCCGCCGTTCCGACCTGGCGCTGGACGGTTCCGACCTGGCGGCCGCCGCGGTGACCGCCGCGCTGGTCGCCACCCTGCTGCGGATTGGCGCCGTACTCGCGCCCGGTGGGCAACTCGCCGTGGCCGCCGCGCTGGTCCTGGTGGTCGCCGTGGCCGCCCGGGCGATGCCCGAGCAGTGGCGGCGTGGACCGGTGCTCGGTCTCACGGTCGGCGGAGTGCTGATCGGACTGCTGGCCGGCTGGATGGCCCTGCGCGGTGGCGTCGGGGTCCTGGCCACTCCGGGCCCGATCTGGGACGGTGACCTCACCGGCTGGCCGGCCGCGCCGACCGGTGGGCCGACCTGGCAGGGCCCGATCGCTCTGGCTCTGCTCGCGGTCGCCGCCGGCATCCTGCTGCCGCCGCCCTGGCGCTATGACGTGGCCGGCGTGGCGGCCTGGCTCGCCACCATCGGCGCTCCCGCCGCGTTCGACCTCGCGTGGTGGACGCCGGTCCTGATCGGCGGCATGGTGGCCACCATCTTCGGGATGGCGGCGGTCGCCTCGATCGACCCCCGGGCGGCGCTGTCCCGGATCACGGTGGCCGGTGTCATGGCGCTGCACGCCGCCGGTGCCGGCCTGGTCCGGCCGTGGACCACCGCACTCGCCCTGACCAGCATCGTGCTGATCGGCGCGGTGGTCGCGACGCTGGCCCGCAGCATGGCCGAGCCACTCGTCGAGGACATCGGGTCCGAGGGGATGCCCCCACACCTGGCACAGATCGGCGGTGCGGGTGTCGGAGCGGCACTGCTGGCGCTGCCGGGTGCCACGGCTGCCCTCGCCGCCGAGTTCGGCCACTCGCCCCAGGTGGTGCTGACCGCCGGCCTGGCCTCGTCCAGCCTCGGGCTGGCCGCCGTGGCGGCGGTCCGGCGGCAGGTTCCGCAGTACCTGCCGTGGGCCAGCGCCGGACTGGTCGGTGGCGCGAGCGTGACCGCGCTGGCCGCCGTACCCCTTCATCTACCGGTCGGCGTGTACGCCGCGGCGGCGGCGCTGCTCGGTGTGCTCGCCGAACTGATCCGGGGGGCGACCGAGCCGCCGGTCGACGCGGCCCAGCCGGTCCGCCGCTGGTCCGTGCTGCTGAACGGCGCACGGCGCCGGTGGCGGGTCAGCCCGGCGGCCGGTGCGCTCGCCGCCGCCGCGCTGCCGACCGTCCTGGCGCTCGTCTCCATCGCTCCGGCACTGGTGGCCGCCCTCGTCGACCCGCACCGCGCCCTCAGCCGGATCTGGCAGGGGCCACCACCGACCCTGCTCGACCCGCCGCCCGCTGCGGTCAATTCGACCCACGTGCTGACCGCGTTGTTGCTCACCGCGACGGCGGCCCTGGCGGCCACCGGGTTCAGCGGTGGCCGCCGGTCCCGGGCCATACCGGTGGTGCTGCCCGGTGCCGCGGTGACCCTGCTGATCGCCCCGATCGCGCTCGGCGGCGGCTGGCCGGCCAGCACGCTCTCGGCACTGACCGTGTTCACCATCTCGATGCTGGGGCTGGCGCTGACCGCGCCCCCGTCGCTGATGGAGCCGGCCCGGTCGTTGCGGCTGGCGCGCGTACTGGTCTTCGTGATCGGGCTGGCCGCCGGCGGCGCGGGCCTGGCCGGCAGCCTCACCACCCGGGAACTCACCCTGTTCACCCTCGGCGGCGCGGTCGGGGTCGGCCTGCTGGCCGCGTTGTACGGCATCACTTCCCGGGCCCGCATTCTCGGCTGGCTGTTCGCCTCGCTGATGGCGCAGCTGTTCGTGCTCACCGCCGGACTGGTGGCCGGGCTCGCCCCGGTCTGGTCGGCGTTCGGGGTGCTGGCGGTGGGCGCGGCGTTGCAGGTCTTCGCCGCCACCCTGCCCCGACTGCGCCGCCCGGAGGCACAACGCGAGGCGGCGACGGTGGAATGGAGCGGGTACGCCGCCGCGCTGATCGCCTTGGCGTTGGCCTTCGACTCGCCCCGACACATCGCCGCGCTGCTCGCCGCCTGGGGCGCGGTCCTCGGTCTCGCCGCGGCTCGACCCGGACGCCGACCGATGGAGCGACGGATCCTGTTCTGGGCGGTGGTGGTCTTCGAGATCACCGCCTGGTGGATCCTGATGCGGGTCGCCGAGGTGGCCCTGCCCGAGGCGTACACGCTGCCGTTCGCCGCGCTGGCGTTGCTCGTCGGTGTGCTGGAGCTACGGCAGCGACCCGAACTCAGCAGCTGGGTGGCGTACGGTCCGGCGCTGGTTGCCGCCTTCGTGCCGACCCTGGCGATCGTGCTGGCGACTGATTCGAGCACGATGCGTCAGGTGCTCCTGCTGCTCGGTGCGGTCGCCGTACTGGTCTTCGGGTCGACGAGTCAGCAGCAGGCTCCGGTCATCGTCGGCGCGGTGGTCACCGCCATCGCGGCGGTCCACGCCCTGTTCAGCCTCGGACCGTGGCTGGCGTTGATCCCGGTCGGTTTCCTGCTGCTGATCCTCGGAGCCAGCAACGAGCGCCGGCGCCGGGCGCAGGAGCGCCTCCAGACCGCGCTGCGCGGCATGCGGTGAGGGGGCCGGCGGAGGTCGCCGACGGCGTGCATAGGGGCCCTGCTATGCGCCAGACGTTGAGCGGGGCCCTTCCTCACGCCAGGGAGGCGCGCAGTGCGGCGTCCTTCTCGGCGACGAGTCGCTCCAGGTCGGCCTGGTACGCCGACATCCGGTCGAGCAGGGCGCGGTCGGCAGCGGCCAGGATGCGGACGGCGAGCAGCCCGGCATTGCGGGCGTTGCCGATCGACACGGTGGCCACCGGAACGCCGGCCGGCATCTGCACGATGGACAGCAGCGAGTCCATACCGTCGAGATGCTTCAACGGCACCGGTACGCCGATCACCGGCAGCGGGGTCACCGAGGCGACCATGCCGGGCAGGGCCGCCGCACCGCCGGCCCCGGCAATGATCACCTTGAGGCCACGGTCGGCGGCGGCCCGCCCGTAGTCGATCATCTTGACCGGGGTGCGGTGCGCCGAGACCACCTCGACCTCGTACGGCACCTCGAACTCGGCGAGCACCTCGGCGGCGGCCTTCATCGTCGGCCAGTCCGAGTCGCTGCCCATGATCACACCGATTGTGCTCACCCTGCTCGTTCCTCCGCCGTTCCATCGCGCAGCCAGCGGACCGCACGAGCGGCCCGGGCGCGTACCTCGTCCAGGTCGTCACCGAGCACGGTGACATGGCCGATCTTGCGGCCGGGGCGTACCTGCTTGCCGTAGAGGTGCACCCGGGCCGCCGGCTCGGCGGCGAAGAGATGATGCAGCCGCTCGTCGACCGGCATGCCGCCGGACTCCCCGCCGAGCACGTTCGCCATCACCACCACCGGCGCGGTCAACGAGGTGTCACCCATCGGGTAGTCCAGCACCGCCCGCAGGTGTTGCTCGAACTGCGACGTACGGGCGCCCTCGATGGTCCAGTGCCCGGAGTTGTGCGGGCGCATCGCCAGCTCGTTGACCACCAGCCGGCTGCTCTCCGGCGCGGCCGGGTCGGCCACCTCGAACAGCTCCACCGCCAGCAGGCCCACCACGCCCAGCGCGGTGGCCAGGTCGATGGCGAGCTGCTGTGCGGCGACCGCCAGCTCCTCGGCGAGGCCGGGGGCCGGGGCCACCACCTCGACGCAGGTCCCGTCGCGTTGCACCGTCTCCACCACCGGGTACACGGCCACCTGACCGAACGGTGAGCGGGCCACCTGCACGGCCAACTCCCGACGCAGCGCCACCCGCTCCTCGACGAGGAGCTTCGTGCCGCCGGCCAGCAGGGTCCGGGTCAGCTCGTCGGCCTGCACGGCGTCGCCGACCGGCCAGACCCCCCGCCCGTCGTACCCGCCACGCGCCGCCTTGAGCACGACCGGCCAGCCCACCTCGTCGCCGAAGCCGACCACGTCGACCGGGGACGCGACCACCCGCCACCGGAGGTTCGGCCCGCCCAGCGCTGCGAGCCGCTCCCGCATCACCTGCTTGTCCTGGGCGTGAACCAGGGCGTCGGCGGGCGGGAACACCTTCACCCCCTCGCCGATCAGGGCCCGGATGTGTTCGGTCGGAACGTGCTCGTGGTCGAAGGTGACCACGTCGCAGCCCTTGGCGAAGGTGCGCAGCGCGGCGAGGTCGGCGTGGTCGCCGTACTGGACGTCGGCGGCGACCAGGGCAGCGCCGTCATCCGGCGTCAGCGCGAGCACGCGCAGCGACTGGCCGAGGGAGATGGCGGCCTGGTGGGTCATCCGGGCCAGTTGGCCGCCGCCCACCATGCCGACAATGGGCAGACCGGTACGGGAATCCATAGCGGCGCCAGCCTATCCGGGCCGGACGCGGCGCCGACCAGCGGATCCCGTTCAGCGCAGCTGCGCCACCAGGTCGTCGACGACGGTCACCGGCCGTTGGCAGACGAAGCTCCGGCAGACGTACGCGGCGGCGTGCCCGTCGAGCAGCGGGCGGCCCGCCAGCAGCGGCACTCCCGGCTGGTCCGGCTCGCCGGACACGACCACCGCGCCGGGCGGGGCGTGCCGGTGGGCCGCGGCCACCAACGGGCCACCGCCCGGATCCCTGGTGGCGACCGCGATCTCGTACGGCCCGGAGAGCAGCGCCTCGCCCGCTGTCGCCGCGTACCCGGCGAACCGGGCGTGCCGCCCGACGATCGGCGCGATGGTGGACAGGGCCGCCTCGCCTGCCTCCCGGTAGCGGTTCTCCCCGGTCAACGCCGCGTACGTGACCAGGGCCGCGACGATGGCGGAGCGCCCGGAGGGGGTGGCGTTGTCCGTCGGGTCCGCCGGTCGGGTCACCAGTTGCTCCGCGTCGTCGGCGGTGTCGTAGAACGCCCCACCGGGTGCGGCGAAGTGCGCCAGGGCGACGTCGAGCAGCTGGCCGGCCAGTTCCAGCCACCGTCCTTCGCCGGTGACCTGGTGCATGGCGCAGAACGCCTCTGCCACACAGCCGTAGTCCTCCAGCACGCCGGCCGGCTCGCCGACCCGGCCGTCGCGGGACGCGCGGCGCAGCCGCCCGTCGACCAGGTGCACCCGGGCAAGGTGCTCGGCGGTAGCCCGCATCGCCCCGTCGGCGACGATGGTGACCCCTTCCAGCAGGTTCGCCTCTCCCTCGGTGCCGATCCGGCCGGCGGTCTCCACGAGCCGGACGAACTCGGCGAGCGCGGTGACTGCCAGGCCGTTCCAGGCCGCCACCACCTTGTCGTCGCGCGCCGGCTGGGGCCGGGTGTCCCGGGCGGCCAGCAGCCGCCGTGTCACGTCCTGCCAGCGGCCGCGTACCTCCGGGTCGGCGTCGTCGACGTCGCGGGCCAGCCGCAGCACGCTCATGCCGTGCTCGAAGGTTCCGGCCTCGGTCACCGCGAACAGGTCGGCGGCCCACCGGCCGTCGGAGTCGCCGAGCGCCTCGACGAGTTGGGCCGGGGTCCAGGCGTAGGTGAGTCCTTCGACGCCCTCGGTGTCGGCGTCCAGCGCGGAGGCGAAGCCCTGCCCGGGGCGGTGCATCTCGTCGGCGAGGAACCGGGCGATGTCCCGGGCCACCCGCAACGCCAGCGCGTCGCCGGTGAGCCGCCACAGCTGGGTGTATACCCGCAGCAGAAGGGCGTTGTCGTAGAGCATCTTCTCGAAGTGCGGCACGGTCCAGTGCCCGTCCACGGAGTAGCGGGCGAACCCTCCGGCGAGCTGGTCGTGGATACCTCCGCGGGCCATCGCCTCACAGGTGTGCCGGACGATCTCCAGGCTCCGCGCCGAGCCGGTGCGCTGGTGGTGCCGCAGCAGGAAGAGCAGGTTCATGTGCGGCGGGAACTTCGGTGCCCCACCGAATCCGCCGTTGGTCTCGTCGTACTCGCCGGCCAGCTGGTCGGCGGCGGCGTCGAGCAGCTCGGCGGTGAGCGGGACGGTGGGGCCGCCGACGGCCTGGGCGCCGCCGATCGCCTCCACCACCGCGGCGCCCTGCCGCAGGACGGCGTCGCGCTGGTCCCGCCAGGCCGTGCCGACCGACTGGAGCAGTTGGACGAAGTTGGGTCGGGGGAAGTACGTCCCGCAGAAGAACGGGGTGCCGTCAGGTGTGGCGAAGACCGTCATCGGCCAGCCGCCCTGGCCGGTCATCGCCTGGGTGGCGGTCATGTAGACCGCATCGACGTCGGGCCGCTCCTCACGGTCCACCTTGATCGACACGAAGCCGTCGTTGAGCAGCTTGCCGACCGCCTCGTCCTCGAACGACTCGTGCGCCATCACGTGACACCAGTGGCAGGCCGAATAGCCGACCGAGATCAGCACCGGCGTGTCCCGCCGTTTTGCCTCGGCGAACGCCTCGTCGCACCAGGGCCACCAGTCCACCGGGTTGTCCGCGTGCTGGAGCAGGTACGGGCTGGTGGCCTCCGCTAGTCGATTCACCCAACGACCCTATCCACTCGACCGCCCGACCGCCGCTCCCCCACCACCTGCGGCCTGGGGGGGGTGGTGGGGTCAGGAGGCGCCGTCGACGCGGAGGGGGAGGACGTTGGTGGGGGCCTGGCGGGCCATCGAAGCGAGCACGGCGGCGATCTTGTCGGCCGGCATCGGCTTGAAGAAGTGGTAGCCCTGGGCGGAGGTGCAGCCCAGCTCGGCCAGCGCGGAGCGCTGGGCGGCCGTCTCCACACCCTCGGCCACCACCCGTAAGCCCAGCTCCTGGGCCAGCCCCACGGTGCTACGCACGATGGCCGCCGCCTTCGGAGAATCCGCCATCCGCAACACGAAGGACCGGTCCACCTTGAGCTCGTCCACCGCAATCCGGTCGAGGAAGGCAAGCGAGGAGAAGCCGGTGCCGAAGTCGTCCACCGCCAGCTGTACGCCCATCGACCGTAGCGTGGTGAGTACCTGGTCGATGACCTCCAGTTCGCTCATCACCACCGTCTCGGTGATTTCCAGGACCAGCCGCTCCGCTGGCACCTGGTGCCGGCGCAGCGCCTCGCCGATCTCTGCCGGCAACCTCGGGTCCAGCAGGCTGCGGGCCGAGAGGTTGACCGAGATGGGGACGTCCAGTCCTTCCCGGGCCCACTCGGCGGCGACCGCGAGCGCCTTGTCCAGCACATACCTCGTGAACGGGCCGAGCTGCTCGCTGTTCTCCACCGGCCGGACGAAGTCGCCCGGCCCGAGCCAGCCCCGACGCGGGTGCCGCCACCGGATCAACGCCTCCACCCCGGTGGGTGCGCCGGTGGCCAGGTCCACGGCCGGCTGCAACACCAGCACCAGTTGGTCGTCGGCCTGCAACGCCTCCCGCAGCTCGGCGAGCAACGCCAGCTGATCGGTGCTGGCCGCGTCCCGTGAGCTGTCGTACGCGGCCACGTTGCCGCCACCCGACTTGGCCTGGTACATCGCGATGTCGGCGCGGCGTAGCAGCTCGGTCAGGTCGGCGGTGCCGGCCGGGGCCACCACCACCCCGACGGAGACCTCGACGGAGATCCGTACCCCGGCAACCTCGGTCGGCGCGGCCAGCCGCTCGGCGATGTCCCGGGCCTGCCGCAGCGCGTACGCCATCGGGGCGGCGAGGTCGCCGACCACCGGGACCGACGTCAACAGCAGCGCGAACTCGTCGCCGCCGAGCCGCGCCAACAGGTCACCGGAACGACCGATCGTGCCCAGCCGGTTGGCGGTCAACCGCAGTAGCTGGTCCCCGGCGGCATGCCCGAGGGTGTCGTTGACCTCTTTGAACTGGTCGATGTCGAGCAACAACAGGGCGACCGGATGGTCATGGGCCAGTTGCCGCAACGCCAGGTCGCCCTTGCCGAGCATGGCGGCCCGGTTGGCCAGGCCGGTCACCGGGTCGTGCACCGCCTCGTAGGAGGAACGCGCGGTGACCAGGCGCAACTCCCGGTGCGTCGCCGCGTCGTGCAGGGCGGCGGCCAGCGCGTCCGCGAAGGCGGCATGGGCGTCCCGCTCCCGGCCGGTGGGCACCGCCGTGCGCGGAAAACGCACCCGCAGCCGGCCGACCCGGCTGTCACCCACGAAAAGGTCGCGAACCAGTTCCTCCGGTTCGGGTTCCTCGTCGCCCGGCGGCGCGATCTCCCGGTCGACCAGTTGGCCACCGGGGTCGCCCCGGTAGCGGCGCCACCTGCCGTCGCCCCGGACGACCTCCACCTCGACGATCTCCGCCTCGAAGAGTGTGAGAGCGCCGCTGACACCCGCGGTGGCCACGCCACGCTCGTCGAGTTGGTTGAGCGCCGCCGTCGCCTCCGCGAACGATCGCCAGGTGCGTCGCTCGCGGTCCTCGTTCAGCCGTTGCCGATAGGTCTGTTGGAACAGCCACAGTGGGGCGGGTAGTAGCAGCAGCCACCGCGGATCGACCTCGATCAGCGCCACCACCAGCAGGCCGACCACGACGTTCCCGACGAACATCAGCAGCTTGCCGCGCAGCGCGACGAGCAGCGGACGCCCGATCGGCAACCCGTGTCGCAGTGCCAGCAGGAACCCGCCGAGCCCGGCACCGGCCAGCAGGTACGCGACAGCGCCAGCGACCACCGCGAGGGTGAGCGACGGGGTGGGAGCGGTCAGCGACGGCTGTCCCAGCGCGGTGGTGACGGCCACCGCCAGTGCGGTGGCGGCGGTCTGCACGCCGGCGATCCGGATGATGTCCGAGGGGGACCGGCCCTCGTCCACCACCGACAACGCCGTCCAGGCCAGCGTCACACCGATCAACGCGGCGGCGGGCAGCCAGCCGGGCGGTACCAGGTAGAGACAGACGATCAGCGCCGCCTCGGCCCAGGTGACGCTGACCATGCCGGCGGCAGCACGGAACCGCAGCCGGGCCAGCTGCGCGAGGGCGAACAGGGCAACGGCGATGCCGAACCGGGCCAGCCCGCCGAGCGGGCCGAGGGCATCGTCGGCCGGCAGCCGCGCCGGCAGGCTCAACCCCACCACCGCGGCGACCAGCGCGGTGGCCACCACGGCGGCGGTGAGCAGGTGCAGCCCGAACCGGGTACCACGGCTCGCGAGCCGGTCGAGCGATCGACCGGTCCGACCGGAGGTCACCGGCCCACTCCCGCCGACCGGGAATTGGACACGCTGCGGGCGGACACGTTTGCGGTGGTCATCGGCGCCCCCTCCCGCGCGCAGCTCGAGGACTTCTGGTCCCCCGGCGGAAGGCTAAGCCAAACCCGATGGCCGCAACAGGGGGCGACCATCCGGTTCCACGTGAATCATTCCCCGATCAGCCGTCTCGGCGCTGCTGGTACCCATTGGGAGAGTCAGCGGATGAATCCGCCGTCACGTTCCCATCTGTCGGGTCACCGACCGTGCGTCCCACCGAACCCGCTTCCGGATCGGCGGGCTCATCGGTCGGGAACCGGTCGGGCAGTCGCCGCAGCCGGGAGTTCATGTTGCGGATCAGCAGCACGGTGGCGGCACCGAGCAGCAGGATGAGGAAGAGCCCCATAGGCCCGGCGAGGCCACCGGTCCGGGTGTCACCGAAATTGTTCTGGGCGAGCACCTGGGCAGCGGTCAACATGGCATTCCTCCGGGTCGCGGTATGCGGCCAGGGTAGCCCGCCGCCGGTTCAGCGGGCATCCGCCGTCTCCCGTACGCCAGCGAACAGGTCGGACTCGGGCAGTGGGCTCTCCACCAGCGACCGGACCAGCTGGAAATCCTCCGTCGGCCAGGCACGCCGCTGCAGCTCCATCGGCACCTGGAACCAGAAGCCGTCCGGGTCCACCTGGGTGGCGTGGGCACGCAGCGCGTCGTCGCGGACCGGGAAGTACTCCGCGCAGTCCACCCTGGTGGTGATCCGGGGACCCTTGTCCGGCCGGTCTTCCCACCGGGTCAGCCACTCCGCGTAGGGGGATTCCACGCCGCTGGCCAGGATCGCCTCGTGCAGCGCCAGAATCTTGCCCTTGGAGAAGCCGATGTCGTAGTAGAGCTTGAGCGGCTGCCAGGGCTCGCCCAGCTCCGGGTACCGTTCGGCGTCGCCGGCCGCCTCGAAGGCCGCCATGCTGACCTTGTGGCACATGATGTGGTCGGGGTGGGGGTAGCCACCCTCCTCGTCGTAGGTGGTGACCACGTGCGGGCGGAACTGCCGCATCAGCCGCACCAGCGGGCCGGCGGCCACCGCGACGTCCTGTAGGGCGAAGCAGCCCTCGGGCAGCGGCGGCAGCGGGTCACCCTCGGGCAGGCCGGAGTCGACGAAACCCAGCCACGCCTGCTCGATGCCGAGGATGGCTCGCGCCGCGTCCATCTCGGCCCGACGGATATCGGCGATGTTGGCCCACACGTCCGGCCGGTCGAGCTTGGGATTGAGCACGCTGCCGCGCTCCCCCCCGGTACAGGTCACCACCAGTACGTCGACACCTTCGGCGACGTACTTCGCCATCGTCGCGGCGCCCTTGCTCGACTCGTCGTCGGGGTGCGCGTGTACCGCCATGAGTCGAAGTTGCTCTGCCAAGGTGGCGCTCCTCGTCTCCGCCCACCGACGGCGCCCGCCGTGGGCCACGTGACCTGCCGGAATCCTCCCGAAGCGGCTCTGGACCGCGCCGGCCTGCCATATTTGACTCCGGTCACGTTCGGCACCGTGTCGAGCCAGACACCGAGCCGAGCCAGACACCGAGCCGGACCAGACACCGAGCCGGACAGGCATTCGGGACTCTGCCATTCTTGCCGATACCGCTGACAACAACGCCAGGGAGATACCCGCCGGTGACCGAGACGCACGCCACACTTGAACCTGACGCGCCGGTCTTCCCGCCCGGCCGGTACGGCCGCCGCCGGAAGCCGGGGGGCCGCCGGCCGGTGTTGACGGCGCTGCTGGCGCTCGCCGTGGTCGCGATGCTCGGCGTCGTCTCGGTCCGGCTCTACCAGCAGTACGGCGATCCGGCGTACGACGCCCAGCTGATCAGCTACGGCGACATCGCCGACAGCCAGGTCGTGGTCAACTTCCGGGTCAACCTGCCCGACGGCGGCTCGGCGGTCTGCGTGCTGCGTGCCCGGGACCACGCCGGCGCCGAGGTGGCCCGCGAGGAGGTGCCGGTGACCGGCGCGGCGGGGCAGCGCCACATCACCGTCCAGCACCGTCTCGCCACCAGTGCGCGACCGTTCATAGGCGAGGTCGTTCGCTGCCGACCGGCCCTCTGAGGCCGCCACCTGCAATGGCTGCCACCTGTAGAGGCCGCCACCCCTGCGGTCGCCGCCGGTCGGCCGCCGGATGTCCGCGACGTGATCGCCGACACTCCTTGTCGTGGGGCACTGGTAACTTGGAGGTTCACCTGCCGGCCAGCACGCACAACCGAGGAGGACCGCCTGTGTCCAATGGCAACGAGGCGCCCGCCACCTGGCTGTCCCAGGACGCGCACGACCGCCTGAAGGCCGAGCTCGACGAGTTGATCGCCAACCGGCCGGCCATGGCCGCCGAGATCAACGCCCGGCGCGAGGAGGGCGACCTGCGCGAGAACGGCGGCTACCACGCCGCCCGCGAGGAGCAGGGCAAGGCCGAGGGACGCATCCTCTACCTGAAGGAACTGCTCCGCACGGCTCAGGTCGGCGAGGCGCCGACCGTCGACGCCGTAGCGCCCGGGATGGTCGTGACGATTTACTTCGACGACGACGCAGACGACACAGAGACCTTCCTGCTCGGCTCCCGCGAGATCGCCGCGACCACAGACCTGACGGTCTACAGCCCCGAGTCTGCGCTCGGGCAGGCGATCCTGGGCGGCAAGGCCGGTCAGGCCTGCACCTACACCGCGCCCAGCGGCGCGGACATCAAGGTGACCGTGGTCAGCTTCGAGCCGTTCTCCGGCTGACTCCCGCCGGTTCGCACCGCCAACCCCGCTCGGCCAGAGGCGTGACGCCGTGTCGTGTCACGCCTCTGGTCCGATCGTCACCTGGTAACCGCTGGCCCGTAACGCGCTGATCAGCGTGTCCGAGTGCTCCACTCCGCGGGTCTCCACCGACAGCGCCACCTCGACCTCGCCGAGACGCAGGTGTGGATTCGCCCGCTGGTGCACCACGTCCACCACGTTGGCCCGGCGCTCGGCGATCTCACCGAGCAGCGAGGCGAGCTGCCCGGGGCGGTCCGAACAGCGGACGGTCACCCGCAGGTAACGCCCCGCCGCCGCCAAACCGTGCTCGATCACCCGCAGCATCAGCAGCGGGTCGATGTTGCCGCCGGAGAGCACTGCCACCACCGGCGTCTGCACCTCGACGGCCCCCGCCAGCAGCGCCGCCACCCCTACCGCTCCGGCCGGCTCCACCACCTGCTTGCCCCGCTCCAGCAGCATGAGCAACGCCCGGGAGATGTCCTCCTCGGAGACGGTGACGACCTCGTCGACGAGCCTGCGGACATGGGTGAACGTGACGTCGCCCGGCCGGCCGACGGCGATGCCGTCCGCGATGGTGGCGAACGCGGGCAGCCGGACGGGCTCCCCGGCGACCAGTGACGGCGGAAAGGCCGCCGCGCCGTCCGCCTGCACCCCGATCACCCGGACGTCCGGCCGCAACGCCTTGACGACCACCGACATCCCGGAGATAAGCCCACCCCCGCCGACGCCGGTGACGATCGTCCTGACCTCCGGGCACTGCTCCAGGATTTCCAGCGCCACCGTGCCCTGCCCGGCGATCACGTCCCGGTGGTCGAACGGGTGGATCAGGACCGCGCCGGTCCGTTCGGCGAAGGTCTGCGCCGCCACCAGTGCCTCGTCCACGTTGGCACCGGCCAACTCGACCTGGGCGCCGTACCCCTTGGTGGCCGCAACCTTGGGCAGCGGCGCGTTCACCGGCATGAAGACGGTGGCGTGGGTGCCGACCAGCCCGGCGGCCAGCGCCACCCCCTGGGCGTGGTTGCCGGCACTGGCCGCGACCACTCCCCGGGCGCGTTCCGCCGCGGACAGCCGCGAAATCCGCACGTACGCGCCGCGCACCTTGTACGACCCCGCACGTTGGAGGTTCTCGCACTTCAGCCAGGCCGGCCCGCCGAGAGCGGCGTGCAGTGGACGGGAGGGCTCCAGCGGGGTGACGCGGACGATCCCGGCGAGCAGATCCCGCGCCGTCCACACTTCGTCCAGGCTGACCAGTTCAGTCATGCCTAGATCGTGCCACCCGCCCCGTCCGGCACCGGCGACGCCTGGCCTGGCACGGCCGGTTCGGGCGCACCACCAGGCGACGCTGTCAGCCCCGTCGGCGCCTGCGGGTAGGGCAGCGTCTCGTACTCGGTGCCGGACGTTGACGAACCGCACCGGCCACCCGGAGTTCCTCCGGTTGGCCGGCGGGAGCGTAGATGATCACGAGCTGGCTGGCGACCCCGTTCCGACACGCGGGTATCCGGGAGCGTGCCGAGACCACGGGGCCGCCATCTCGAACTGGCCGGCGATGCCGAGCAGCAGCAGTTCCGCACCGGGCGGGCCGATCAGCTGCACGGCCAGCGGCAGCCCGTCCGGGCGGCGGCCCACCGGCACCACCAGGGCGGGCAGCCCGGCGATGTTCCACGGTGCGGCGTACGGGGCGTACCGGATGTTGGTCAGCATGTTGGCCTGCCACGACCGGGCCGACCAGCTGGCGGCCGGCGGGGGCGCGCTCGCCAGCGCCGGGGTGAGCAGCAGGTCCACCGAGCGGTCGGTGAAGAACCCGATCGACCGCTCACGCCAGCCGAGCCGGTCGGCCTCCCGCACGTACCCGCGACGCCACGCCCACTCGCCGAGAGCGACATGCCGACGGCTGCGGCGTTGCAGCGCACTCCGCTCGACCCCGGCGGCGCGCACGTCCGCCGCGGCGGCGGCGAACCAGGTGGCGATGCCCTGCAGACCCAGAGCCGTCGGGTAGACCGGCTCGGTCGGTACGGTGTCGTGTCCGGCCGCGGCGAGCAGCCGGCCCGCGGCGGCGACCGCGTCCCGGTTCGGCGCGTCGGGCGAGACACCCCGAACGGGGGACCGCAGTGACACCCCGACCCGCAGCCGCTGCGGTGGGACGAGCTTGCCCTGGGCCCGGCCGGCGAGCACCTGGAAGCCGACCGCCGCGTCGGCGACGGTGGTGGTGAGCATGCCGTGTTCGGTCAGGCCGAACCAGTCCTCGGCGCCGAGCTGGCGGGGCACCACACCGCGTCCCGGCTTCAGGCCGACCAGACCGCAGCAGGCCGCCGGGATGCGGATCGAGCCGAGACCGTCGTTGCCGTGGGCGATCGGTACCAGGCCGGCGGCCACCGCCGCGGCGGCACCGCCGGAGGAGCCGCCGGGGGTACGCGAGATGTCCCACGGGTTGCGGGTCACGGCCGTCTCGTCGTCGGTGATGCCCCACAGGCCCAGCTCGGGCATCCGGGTCACGCCGAGGATCACCGCACCGGCGCCGCGCAACCGGCGGACCACCTCGTGGTCGGCCTCGGCCACGGGAGTACGCATCGCGGCGGAGCCGTTCCAGGTGGGCATGCCGGCGACCGGGGTGTTCTCCTTGATCGCGACGGGCACCCCGGCCAGTGGCAGGTTGGCCAGGTTCTCCTGCTCGTCGACCTTCTCGGCCTCGGTGACCGCCTCCCCGCCGCGTACCGTGCGGAACGCGGCGAGGTCGACGTCGCCCTTGACGACGTGGTCGAGGTGGTCGGCCAGCACCTGGGTGGCCGAAACGTCGCCACGGCGTACGGCCCGGGCGATCTGTTTGGCGGTCGTCCCGACCCAGGTCGGCATGATGTCCTGCACGGCCATCCTCCCCAGCCAGCGGTCAGCCCAGCGCCTGCTCCAGATCGGCGAGCAGATCTTCGACCGTCTCGATGCCGACAGACAGTCGCACGAGATCGCCGGGAACTTCAAGCGGCGAGCCGGCAGCACTCGCGTGTGTCATCCGGCCCGGGTGCTCGATCAGGGATTCCACGCCGCCGAGCGACTCGGCGAGCACGAAAAGTTCGGCCCGGTTGCAGATCTCGACCGCGTGTTCCTCACCGCCGGCGGCCCGGAAGGAGATCATGCCGCCGAATCTGCGCATCTGCTTGGCGGCCACCTCGTGGCCGGGGTGCGACGGAAGCCCCGGGTAGAGCACCTGGCCGACCTTGGCGTGCCCGTTCAGGTAAGCGGCGATCCGCTCGGCGTTGTCGCAGTGCCGGTCCATGCGTACGCCCAGGGTTTTGATGCCCCGCAGGGTGAGCCAGGCGTCGAACGGGCCGTTGACCGCGCCCATCGCGTTCTGGTGGTAGCGCAGTTCCTCGCCGAGGGTGGCGTCGGCCGCCACCACCGCGCCACCGACCACGTCGGAGTGCCCGCCGATGTACTTGGTGGTGGAGTGGACCACCACGTCCGCGCCGAGCGCGATCGGCTGTTGCAGGTACGGCGAGGCGAACGTGTTGTCGACCACCAGCAGCGCACCGGCCTCGTGCGCCACGGCGGCCAGCGCGGCGATGTCGGCGATGCCGAGCAGCGGGTTCGTCGGCGTCTCCACCCAGACCACCTTCGTGGTGCCCGGTCGGATCGCGGCCCGCACCGCGTCCGCGTCGGAGACCTTGGCCGGGGTGTACGCGAGCCCCCACCGCTGCGTGACCTTGGCGAAGAGCCGGTACGTGCCACCGTACGCGTCGTCGGGGATGACCACATGGTCGCCGGGGGCGCAGACGGTACGCAGCAGCGCGTCCTCGGCGGCCAGACCGCTGGCGAAGGCGAGCCCCACCGGGCCGCCTTCCAGCGCGGCCAGGCACTCCTGGAGCGCGTCCCGGGTCGGGTTGCCGGAGCGGCTGTACTCGTAGCCGAGCCGGGGCGCGCCGACGGCGTCCTGCGCGTACGTGCTGGTCTGGTATATCGGTGGGATCACCGCGCCGGTGCGGGCCTCGGGGTCCTGCCCGGCGTGGATGGCGAGTGTGTCGAAGCCGTGGTTCATTCCGCAGACGTTAGTCCTTCGCCTCGTCCCACCTTGTGAACCCACCCTGCCGGGCAGCCAGGTCGACTTCCTGCGTGTCGGCGTTCGCTGCCGGCGGCGATCCCCGTCCGGCCCTAGCCTGGCCCGGTGGCGGGATGCGTGTTCTGTGGGATCGTGGCGGGCGAGGTGCCGGCGTTCCGGGTGACCGACGAGCCCGACGGGGTGGCGTTCCTGGACACCCGGCCGGTGTTCAAGGGGCACGTGCTGGTGGTGCCCCGCGCCCACCTGGTCACCCTCGCCGAGCTGCCACCGGCGTCGCTGCCCGGCTACTTCGGGCTGGTCCGCCGGCTCGCGGTCGCGGTCGAGGGCGGCCTGGGCGCGGGCGGCACGTTCGTGGCGATGAACAACCGGGTGTCCCAGTCGGTGCCGCACCTGCACACCCATGTGGTGCCCCGGACGAAGGGTGACGGCCTGCGCGGGTTCTTCTGGCCACGTACCCGTTACGCCGACGACGCCGAGGCCGCCTCCTACGCCCAGCGCGTCCACACGGCCCTGTCCCCGGATGCCGACTGATCCGCCGGCGCTCCGGCGGGCGTTGGCGCCGGGACCGGGCCTGAGCGGAGGAGGGGCGGGTAAGGAAGTGGAGTCCGCCGGTGTTGCACGCGGAGAAGGTACGAAAGGAGCTCCACCGTGTTCCTCCGCCGCATGAAGGCCGAGATGATCTCCCCCGACCGGGCCCTGCCCGGCCGTCCGATCGCGATGCCGGTGGCCGACCGGCACGAGGTGCTCGGCACCCCGCTACAGGGACCGTTCCCCGAGGGCTCCCAGGTCGCCGTCTTCGGCATGGGTTGTTTCTGGGGCGCCGAGCGACTGTTCTGGACCCTGCCCGGCGTGTTCACCACCTCAGTCGGGTACGCCGGTGGTTTCACCCCGCACCCGACCTACGAGGAGGTCTGCTCCGGGATGACCGGGCACACCGAGGCGGTCGAGGTGGTCTACGACCCCACGAAGATCAGCTACGAGGATCTACTCAAGGTCTTCTGGGAGAACCACGACCCGACCCAGGGCATGCGCCAGGGCAACGACGTCGGCACCCAGTACCGGTCGACGATCTACACCACGACCGACGAGCAGCTCGCCACCGCGCAGGCTTCCCGTGACGCGTTCGCGCCGATCGTGGCCCGCGCCGGGAAGGGCGAGATCACCACGGAGATCGGTCGGCTCGGTGACTACTACCTGGCCGAGGACCACCACCAGCAATACCTGGCACCGACCAAGAACCCGGGCGGCTACTGCAATCACGGCCCGAACGGGCTGAGCTGCCCGGTCGGTGTCGCCCGGACCGCTGGCTGAGCAGATCGTGACGACGACCGGAGGCCGGCTCGCTCGGGTGGCCCGCCGGCGACTGACATACCCCGAGATCGGCGCGGGCCTCGACACGTTCCGGCACGCCGGTGCGGCACTCGACTACTGGGCGGTTCGGCGACCCCGCGACATTTTTACCCGATATCGGCGCACAGTCATAGAACGCACTGTGGCCCTCTTCCGTGATGACAGCAATGCACGCGGGACTTCGACGCAGCCCTGTGTTCGGCAGGGGCTCCGCCTGTTCAACTCTTGTATATGGCGGGAAGCAGCAGAACTGCTCGTCATCACCCCCGAAGCGCTGCTGCGGGCCGAAACGGTTCGCCACATACTGCGGCATCCGTCACATCGCGAGCGGGCTGCCGACTAGGACAAAGGCATACAAACTGGCGTGAAGCACACTGGCTTTGACGCGGTTATGTCACCCGGTCGACCGAAAGGGCGCGGATTCTAGCAATCCTGTTACACGACCGTCATAGCCTCAACAGGCCAATCGCAACATCCTCTGGCAGCATGGGCTCACATGTGCGGACTGGCTGGAGAGTTCCGACGGGACGCGACGCGTGCCGACGTCGCCGTGGTGGAGCGGATGGCCGCCACGATGTGCGACCGAGGGCCTGACGGCAGCGGGGTGTGGTCGCAGGGCCCGACCGCCCTCGGCCACCGACGACTGAAGATCATTGACCTGTCGGCCGCGAGCGGCCAACCGATCGTCGACTCCGCCGCCGGCCTGGCCGGCGTCTTCAACGGCTGCATCTACAACTACCGCGAGCTGCGCGCCGAGTTGCAGGCCAAAGGCCACCACTTCTTCTCAAGCGGAGACAGCGAGGTCGTCGTCAAGGCGTACGCCGAGTGGGGGCTCGACTTCGTCGACCACCTGGTCGGCATGTTCGCCGTGGCGATCAGCGAACGGGACTCCGGTCGCCTGGTGCTCGCCCGGGACCGGCTCGGCATCAAGCCGCTCTACCTCGCCGAGTCCTCCGGCGTGGTGCGCTTCGCCAGCACCCTGCCCGCCCTGGTGGCCGGCGGCGGGGTGGACACCACGATAGATTCGGTCGCGCTGGCCCACTACCTCAGCTTCCACAGCATCGTGCCGCCGCCACGCACCATCCTGCGTGGCGTGAGCAAGCTTCCCCCGGCCACCGTCCGGGTCTACGAGGCCGACGGCCGCAGCCACGAGCGGGTCTACTGGGACCCGCCGTTCCTGCGCCGGCCCGAGCACGACGGCTGGTCCGAGCGGGACTGGCAGGACGCGCTGCACGAGTCGCTGACCACCGCCGTACGCCGCCGGATGGTCGCTGATGTGCCGGTCGGCGTACTGCTCTCCGGCGGGCTCGACTCCAGTCTGGTGGTCGCGCTGCTCGCCGGTGAGGGGCAACGTGGTCTCTCCACCTTCTCCATCGGCTTCGACGCCGTCGGCGGCCGGGAGGGCGACGAGTTCCGCTACTCCGACGTGGTCGCCAAGACCTTCGACACCGACCACCACCAGATCCGGGTCGCCGCGCAGGATCTGGTCCCGCCGCTGGAAGCCGCCGTGGCGTCGATGAGCGAACCCATGGTCAGCCACGACTGCGTCGCGTTCTACCTGCTCAGCCAGGAGGTTTCGCGGCACGTCAAGGTGGTCCAGTCCGGCCAGGGCGCCGACGAGATCCTGGGTGGCTACCACTGGTATCCGCCACTGGCGCAGGTCGGCCGGGAGCAGGCCCTCGACACGTACGCGCGGGCCTTCTTCGACCGGGACGGCGCCGGTCTGGCCCGGGCGCTGAACCCCGACTGGCTCACCGACGGCGATCCGGCGCGGGAGTTCGTCGCCGCCCACCTGGCGCGGTCCGGCGCGCAGACCGCGATCGACGCCGGCCTGCGCATCGACACGCAGATCATGCTGACCGACGACCCGGTCAAGCGGGTCGACAACATGACCATGGCGCACGGGCTGGAGGCCCGGGTGCCCTTCCTGGACCACGAGTTCGTGGAGCTGGCCGCCGCCTGCCCGCCGGAGCTGAAGCTGGCGCAGGGCGGCAAGGGAGTACTCAAGGACATCGGCCGACGAGTGCTGCCACACGAGGTCATCGACCGGCCGAAGGGCTACTTCCCCGTGCCGGGCCTCACCCATCTGGAGGGCAAGCTCCTCGACCGGGTACGCGACGCGCTGTCCGCACCCGAGGCCCGCCGCCGCGACCTGTTCCGCACCGATTACGTCAACGCCCTGCTCGACGCCCCAAACGCCGAACTGACCCCGTTGAACGGAAACAAGCTGTGGCAACTCGGACTCCTGGAAATGTGGCTCCAGAGCCACGGAATCGACTGACCGTGACCGACACTCTGGCCACCGGCGTCGCCCGGACCGACCGGAGTCGGGGCGCGGGACGGCGGTACGAGCGGGTCGGGCCGGGAGGTGATCCGATCGCCACGGGCGGCAACGCCGACCCGACCGACGACGAACGTCCGGGTGCCGGCGCGGACGTCATCCTCGACTGCGGCTGGGGGCGGCTCGTCTTCGGCCAGACCTTCACCGACCAGTCCGCGGTCGCCGACGTGCTGCGCTCCGAGGCGGCCGGTGCCCGGGACATCTGCATCTACCTCCGCGACCCGCACGTGCTGGTCTCCCGGCTTCCCGACGAGCTGTTCATCGACCCGTCGCTGACCTTCCGGTTGCCGCTGAGCGACAACCGGTTAGGTCCCCGCCCGCCCGCCGGGACCACCGAGGAGGCCGGCACGGCCCACACGCCGTCGCCTATCGGCGACCGGGCCGAGCTGCCCGGGGTACGCATCCGTCGGCTGCGCGACGCCGCCGACGCGGACGCGGTCAACCGGATCTACGCGGCCAACGGCATGGTCACCGCCCCGGTCGACGTGCTGGTCGCCAACGCCGCCACCGACCGCTTCCTGCACCTGGTCGCGGAGGCCACCACCGGCGAAATCGTGGGCACCATCACCGGCGTCGACCACGTCGCGGTCTTCGACGACCCGGACAACGGGGCCAGCCTCTGGTGCCTGACCGTCGACTTCAACCAGGCCCCACCCGGCACCGGGCAGGCGTTGATCACCGAGCTGGTCGCCCGACTGGTCGCCCGTGGCCGGGCGTACGTCGACCTGTCCGTACTCGCCGAGAACGCCGGGGCGATCCGGCTCTACGAACGGCTCGGCTTCTACCGCACCGCCACGCTCTGTGTGAAGCGGAAGAATCCGATCAACGAACGGCTCTTCCTGCCGGCCATGCCGATCGGCTACGACGGGCTCAACCCGTACGCGAGGATCGTCGCCGACGAGGCGATGCGGCGGGGCATCCGGGTCGAGGTCACCGACCCGGAGTGGGGTGAGCTGCGGCTGACCAGCGGAGGCCGGACGATCCTCACCCGGGAGTCACTCTCGGAGCTGACCTCGGCGGTGGCGATGAGCCGCTGCGACGACAAGCGGGTGACCCGGCGGATCCTCGCCGAGGCGGGCCTGTCGGTGCCGCGCGGACGCACCGCAGCCGGCGCCGCAGCCGACGCGGAGTTCCTGGCCGAGGTGGGTCAGCTGGTGGTCAAGCCGACCCGGGGCGAGCAGGGCAACGGCATCACCGTGGGGGTACGCACGCCCGAGGCGCTGACCACCGCCGTCGAGCTGGCCGCCCGGTTCTGCCCGGAGGTGCTGCTGGAGGAGCTGTGCACCGGTGAGGACCTGCGGGTCATCATGATCGACCACGAGGTGGCGGCCGCCGCGGTTCGCCGACCGGCATCGATCACCGGCGACGGCGTGCACGACGTCGCCGAACTGATCGACCGGCAGAGCCGCCGCCGGGCCGCCGCCACCGGCGGCGAGTCCCGCATTCCGCTGGACGAGATGACCCGGGACGTGGTCACCGAAGCCGGCTACGAGTTGCACGACGTGCTGCCCGAGGGGCAGGTGCTGGCGGTCCGGCGCACCGCGAACCTGCACACCGGCGGCACCATCCACGACGTCACGGGGGAGCTGCACCCGGTGGTCGCCGAGGCGTGCGTGGCCGCCAGCCGCGCCATCGACATCCCGGTCACCGGTCTCGACCTGCTCGTTCCGGCACCGGACCGGCCCGGGCACGTCTTCATCGAGGCCAACGAGCGGCCCGGGCTGGCCAACCACGAGCCGCAGCCCACCGCCGAACGCTTCGTCGACCTACTCTTCCCTGGGACTCGGGCACCGCAACGGCTCTGGACCCCGGCGGGTGCGGCACCATCTGGGGCATGACCGCACGCAAGACCACTCCACTCCCCATCGACCTGGACTATCTACGCCAGGTCCTGATGGAACTGCTCCACATCCCGAGCCCGTCGGGACGGACCGACCACGTTCAGCAGTACGTGGGCGAGCGCCTCTCGGCGCTCGGCATCCCGTCGACGCTGACCCGCCGCGGGGCGCTAAGCGCCTGCCTGCCCGGCCCCCGGGAGACCGGCGCGGACCGGGCCATCGTGGTACACACCGACACCATCGGCGGGATGGTGAAGCGGCTGAAGGAGAACGGCCGGCTGGAGTTGAAACCGATCGGCACCCACAGCGCCCGATTCGCCGAGGGTGCCCACGTACGGATCTTCACCGACGACCTGGAACGGGTGGTCACCGGCCAGATTCTGCCGCTCAAGGCCAGCGGCCACCGCTACAACGACGGCGTCGACCTCCAGGGCTTCGGCTGGGAGCAGGTAGAGGTCCGCGTCGACGAGCCGGTGGAGGACATCTCCGGGCTGCGGGCTCTCGGCATCGACGCGGGCGACTTCGTCGCGTTCCTGCCCAACCCGACGGTCACCTCCAGCGGGTACGTCAAGTCCCGCCACCTGGACGACAAGGCCGGCGTGGCCGCGGTGCTCAGCGCCTTGAAGGCAATGGTCGAGGCCGGGGTGAAGCCGGCGGTCACCGCACATCTGCTGGTCACCGTAACCGAGGAGATCGGCCATGGCGCCTCCCATGGTCTAGACCCGGACGTCGCCGAGATCGTCTCGGTGGACGCGGCGGTGGTCGCCCCCGGGCAGCAGTCCCGGGAGCACTCCGCCACCCTGGCCATGGGCGACGGGGTCGGACCGTTCGACTACCACCTCACCCGGAACCTGGCGGCGATCGCCCGGGAACACGACGTGGATCTCGTCCGGGACGTCTTCGACTACTACCGCTCGGACGTGGCGGCGGCGGTGGAGGCGGGTGCGCACGCCCGGGTGGCGCTGCTCGGCTTCGGCGTCGACGCCACCCACGGCCACGAGCGCACCCACCTGGACGGGCTGCAGCAGCTGGCCCGACTGCTCTGCCTCTACCTCCAGAGCGACCTGGTGTTCCCCGAATGGGACGCCGAGCCGGAGGGCGACCTGGCCGACTTCCCGTCGCTGTCGGTGCAGCCGGCCAACGCGGGGGGCCCTCGCGAAGGCCCGATAGGGATCGTCCGGCCGTCCTGAGCGGGCTGTCGCCGGCGCACCGACCAGATCGGCACCGGATGTGATCGAAATCCGTTGCCGGGGGGCCTGGCGCTGGATAACGTGGCCCTACACGGGAAAGGAGGTGGTCCAGACTTGTATAGCAATCGGACTCGTGAGGTGGCTGTCCGCTAGCCGCTGTCCTCGACAGTGATCCGACCCTCCTGGGGCGGGCAGTAAGAATTCGTCGAGACCGTGTGGCAGCGGTGCGGCGAAACCACGACAGCCACCCGGCCCCCGGGGTGCCGACCCAGTCCAGTCGGCCCGCGTCAGCGCGGAATCCCCGGGGGTCGCTTCATACCCACCGGAGGCGGCGTGTCAATGCGCGAGCTGGTGGTTCTCGGCACGGCCAGCCAGACCCCGACCCGGGCCCGCAACCACAACGGGTACGCGCTGCGTTGGGACGACGAGGTGATCCTCTTCGACCCGGGCGAGGGCAGCCAGCGGCAACTGCTGCACACCGGCGTCACCGCCAGCGACCTGACCCGGATCTGCGTCACCCACTTCCACGGCGACCACTGCCTCGGTCTGCCCGGCATCATCCAGCGACTCTCCCTGGACCGGGTGGCACACCCGGTGACGGTGCACTTTCCTGCCGAGGGCACCGACTACTTCGCCCGGCTGCGGCACGCCAGATCCTTCCACGAGACCGCCGAACTGGCCGTCGAACCGGTCAGGGCGGACGGGCAGCGGATCGGGCTGCGCAGCGGCACACTGGAGGCCCGCCGGCTGCGGCACCCCATCGCCACGTACGGCTATCGGCTGGTGGAGCCGGACGGCTACCGGATGATGCCGGAGAAGCTGGCCGGGTACGGCATCGCCGGGCCGGCGGTCGGCGAGTTGCAGCGCGTCGGCCACCTCGATCTCGACGGGCGTCGTGTCACCCGGGAGGAGGTGAGCGTGCCGCGTCCGGGGCAGCGGTTCGCCTTCGTGATGGACACCGGCCTCTGCGACGGGGTGTACGCGCTGGCCGAGCAGGCCGACCTGCTGGTGATCGAGTCAACGTTCCTGGAGTCCGAGGCCGCGCTCGCCGCCGAGGTCGGGCACCTCACCGCCGGGCAGGCCGCGCGGGTGGCCACCGAGTCGGGGGTACGCCGGCTGGTGCTCAGCCACTTCTCCCAGCGGTACCACGACCCGGCCCGCTTCGCCGACGAGGCCCGCGCCCACTTCGACGGCGACCTGGTGATCGCCGTGGACCTGGCCACCGTGCAGGTTCCACCACGGCGGGTACCCTCGGTCGAGTGACCGTCACGCTCCGTGCCGCGAACGGCGACGACCTGATGGCGGTAGGACAGCTCCACCAGCGGTCGAGAGTCGCGGCGTACTCGCCGTTCCTGCCGGTAGAGTCGCTGGCGGACCCGACGCCGGATGCGATGGGCCGGTACTGGGCCGAGCGGTGGTCCTGGGAGCAGGCCGACCACCTGATGACGGTGGCCGAGCGGGACGGCGTGCTGGTTGGCTTCAGCTACGTCGGCCCGGACGATGAGGGTGACCCGGCGACCGGGCTGCTCAACGCCATCCACCTGGAACCAGCTGAGCGAGGCCGGGGCGTCGGCCGGGCATTGATGATCGACGCGCTGGCCAGCATGCGTGCGCGGGGCCGGTGGCGCGCCGTTCTCTGGGTGCTGCGGGACAACGCTTCCGCCCGCCGCTTCTACGAAAGCGGCGGCTGGCTGCCGACCGGCATCGAGCGGGACGAACACGTCGGCACAGCCCGCACCCCCCAGCTCCGCTACGCCCGTCAGCTGTGAAGGAAGGCCCCTGCCGTGCATGAGGCGTCGACAGGGGCCTTCCTTCTCAGCGGGCGCCGAGGTTGGCGAGCAGGTCCTGGCGGGTGAGCACGCCCTTGGGCTTGCCGTCGATCAACACCAGTGCGGCATCGGACTTCGCCAGCAGCTCGACCGCCTCGCTGACCGGCTGGCCGCCACCGATCATGGGCAGCGGCGGCACCATGTGCCGCTCGATCGTGTCGTGCAGCTGGGCCTGCCCGGTGAAGAGCGCGTCGAGCAGGTCCTTCTCCGCGATCGAGCCGGCCACCTCGCCGGTGACCACGGGTGGCTCAGCCTTGAGTACCGGCAGCTGCGAGACGCCGTACTCGCGCATGTAGTCGATGGCGTCGCGGACCGTCTCGGTGGGGTGCACGTGCACCAACTCGGGCAGCCCGCCCTGCTTGGCACCGAGCGCCTCCGCCACGGTCGGCTCGGAGCCGGAGTTGTCGAGGAAGCCGTAACGAGCCATCCAGGCGTCATTGAAGATCTTGGAGAGGTAACCTCGGCCACCGTCCGGCAGCAGCACCACCACGACGTCGTCCGGCTTGGCCGAGCGGGCCACCTCCAGCGCCGCCACGGCCGCCATTCCGCAGGAGCCACCGACCAGCAGCCCCTCCTCGCGAGCCAGCCGTCGGGTCATCTCGAAGGACTGCTTGTCCGACACCTCGACGATCTGGTCGGCGACGCTCCGGTCGTACGTCTCGGGCCAGAAATCCTCGCCGACCCCCTCAACGAGGTACGGGCGGCCAGTGCCACCGGAGTAGACCGAGCCCTCCGGGTCCGCACCGATGATTTTGACCGTCCCGCCCGACGCCTCCTTCAGGTACCGCCCGATGCCGGAGATCGTGCCGCCGGTGCCCACCCCGGCGACGAAGTGGGTGATCCGACCTTCGGTCTGTTTCCACAGCTCCGGGCCGGTCGTCTCGTAGTGCGAGCGCGGATTCGCCGGGTTGGCGTACTGGTTCGGCTTCCACGCGCCGGGGATCTCCCGGGCCAGCCGGTCGGAGACGTTGTAGTAGGAACGGGGGTCCTCCGGCGCGACGGCGGTCGGGCAGACCACCACCTCCGCGCCGTACGCCCGCAGCACGTCCTGCTTGTCCTGACTGACCTTGTCCGGGCAGACGAAGACACACCTGTAGCCCCTGAGCTGGGCCACCAGAGCCAGGCCGACACCCGTGTTACCGCTGGTCGGCTCGACGATGGTGCCACCTGGTCGGAGGATCCCGGCGGCCTCCGCGTCCTCCACCATGCGCAGCGCGATCCGGTCCTTCACCGACCCGCCGGGGTTGAGGTACTCCACCTTCGCCAGCACGGTCGCCTGGATGCCCTCGGCGACGTTGCGTAGCCGTACCAGGGGGGTGTTGCCGATCATCTCGACGACGTTGTCGTAGTACTGCACCTCGTTGTGCCCTTCTGCTCCGGCCCCGGCGCCGGTGGCGGGGCGGGGTTGCTCAAGGAGAATTCCCGCGCCCAGGGTACGTGGGTCAGGGCACCACCTGACCGGGGACCACGGAGCTGCGGCGCGTCTCCCACTCCAGGAACCGCTCGGTCTCGGCCAGCACCGACCCGGCCAGCCAGGTGACCATCACCGCATCGTCCAGCAGCCCGAACACCGTGAGGAACAGCTCCGGAACCGCGTCGATCGGCGAGACGATGTACGCCGTCGCCGCCGTCATCATGGCCAGTCGTAGGCCACCGTCGTACTCGCCTCGTGCGGTGGCCGCGATCATCCTGGGCAGCGCCCCGATCCGAGCACCGAGCGACGGGCCGCCGCGGGCACCGGCGGTCAGCGCCCGCCCCAGCGCCACGAAGGCCGCACCCCGCTTCAACGTCTTAGCCATCGTTGTACTCCTCTCCATCGTGCAGCGTGACGACCCGTCGCAACCCACCCCCATCCAAGTACCCCGCACGATCGATTTCCAGGCACCTGGGTGCCGTCCCGACGACAGCGGTCCGTCAGACCGACGCGCTAGTGTCGCGTCATGGGGGTCGCTGGTTCCGTCGTGTCGGGTCGTCTGCGCTGGCAGCGCGCCTGGCGGGTCGCCCGCCTGGCAGCGCTCGGCACAGGTGCCGCAGTGACGGCTGCGGCGGCGACCACCGGCGTGCTCTTCGGTCAGGCCAGGCAGGCGCGACGCACCATCCCGATGGCCGAGGCACCGCCGCCACGCTGCGACGGAACCTACGGCGCGAAGTTCCCCGGTTCCGCGATCACCATGGTCGTGCTCGGTGACTCTTCGGCCGCCGGATACGGCGTGCACCGGCGCCGGGAGACGCCCGGCGCGCTGCTGGCCACGGGATTGTCCCGGCGGCTCCAACGGCCGGTCCGATTGCACCGCTTCGCGGTGGTGGGCGCCATCTCGGCAGGGCTGCGCTTCCAGGTGGAGGCGGCCCTGGAGTGCGACCCTGACGTGGCGGTCATCCTGATCGGCGGCAACGACGTCACCAACCGCACGCCGGCCGCCCTGGCCGTGCGCTACCTCGTCGAGGGGGTCCGCGCGCTGCGTGCGTCCGGTGCCGAGGTGGTCGTGGGCACCTGTCCCGACCTGGGTGCGATTCGTCCCATCCAGCCGCCGCTGCGGTGGCTGGCCCGCCGGTGGAGCCGCCAGCTCGCCGCCGCGCAGACGGTCGCCGTGGTGTCCGCCGGCGGTTGGACGGTTTCGCTCGGTGACCTGCTTGGCCCCAGGTTCACCGCCGAGCCGGGCCGGATGTTCGCCTGGGACCGGTTCCACCCTTCCGGCGACGGCTACGCCGTGGTCGCCGCCGCACTGCTGCCCACGGTGCTCTCCGCGTTGGGGTACGGCGCCGAGCACCGGCCTTCGGAGGCACGCCCCGAGGGCGTACGGTCGTTGCCGAAGGCCGCTCAGGTAGCGGCCCGGCACCCGGGAACGGAGGTCAGCGGCACACAGGTCCACGGCAGCGAGAGCGGCCCGGCCGGCCGCTGGGCGCAACTGCGTCGGCGGGGATTCTTCGGTGTCGCCGCCACGCCGCAGTCTGCTCCCGCCGCCGACACCCCCGCAGTGGAGGGACTCACATGAGCGAGCGGATCAAGGTCCCGTCCGGGTCGCGGAGCGGCTCCGGCCCCCGGGTGAGGGCGGCGTCATGACCGGCCTGCCGACCGGTGCCCGGCTCGCCGCGCTGGCGGCCCGTACCGCCGCGGTCTCCCTGGTCGCCGGCACGGTCGGCGCTGCGGCGGTGCTCGCCGGCCAAGCCGTCGCGGCGCGCAGTCGTCGCTACGCCCAGCCGGAGATCGGGCTCGCCCTGCGCGCGACCGTCGGCCGGTCCGGCGCACCGCCGTTGCGGCTGGTGCTGCTCGGCGACTCCGCCGCCCTCGGCGTCGGGGTGGATCGCCTCGGCGACACCATCGGCGGGCAACTGGCCGAACTGCTCGCCACCGGCTCCGCCGGGCGACGCGTTCACCTGTCCAGCGTCGGTGTCTCCGGGTCCCGCTCCACCGACCTGGCCACCCAGGTGGCCCGGGCTCTGCTCGGCGTACGACCCGACATCGCGGTCATCCTGGTCGGCGCGAACGACGTCACCGACCTGCGCCGCCCCGCCGAAGCCGCCGCCTACCTGGGCGCGGCCGTGCACCGGCTGCGCCAGACCGGGGTCGAGGTCGTGGTCGGCACCTGCCCGGATCTCGGCGCCGTCCGCGCGATCGCACCGCCGCTACGGCAGATCGTCGGCTGGGCGGGCCGCCAGGTCGCCCGGGCCCAGACCGGTGCGGTGCTCGACGCCGGCGGGACGGTGGTCGACCTGGCGAACGAGACGGGACCGGTGTTCCGGGCCGACGCCGGCACCTTCTGCCGCGACGGCTACCACCCCTCCGCCGACGGATACCGGGTCTGGGCACACGCTCTGCTGCCCGCGGTGGCCGCTGCGGCGGCGGTCACTCCCCGCCGCTGACCAGTCCCCGCTCGACGGGTGCGGCCCCAACCGTGGCGGGTGACATTTCCCGGCGGCCGGAAAACTTCCGCCGCTAGTTACCATCGAGTTAACGTGGGCGCATGCCGATTGAGTCGCCGCGCGACGCCGTGATCGTCGCCACCGCCCGTTCCCCCATCGGCCGGGCCCACAAGGGGTCCCTGCGCGACCTCCGCCCGGACGACCTCGCCGCGAAGATCGTGCGGACCGCCCTGGACAAGGTCCCCCAGCTCGATCCGCAGCAGATCGACGATCTCTACCTCGGTTGCGGCCTGCCCGGCGGCGAGCAGGGCTTCAACATGGCCCGCGTGGTCGCCGTGCTGATGGGCCTCGACAGCCTGCCGGGCGCCACCCTCACCCGCTACTGCGCCTCCTCCTTGCAGACCACCCGGATGGCGATGCACGCGATCCGGGCCGGCGAGGGCGACGTCTTCGTCTCCGCCGGGGTCGAGGCCGTCTCCCGGTACGCCCGCGGCAACTCCGACGGCCTGCCCCCGGAGGCGCAGGCGCTGATCGGCCGGTGGGAGAACCCACGTTTCGCCCAGGCGCGCGAGCGGTCCAAGGCGCGCGGCGAAGCCGACGTACCGGTCTGGACCGACCCGCGCGAGAAGAACACGCTTCCGGACGTCTACCTGGCGATGGGGCAGACCGCCGAGAACCTCGCCCAGATCCACGACGTCAGCCGCGCGGACATGGACGCCTTCGGCGTACGCAGCCAGAACCTGACCGAGAAGGCGATCAACGACGGCTTTTGGGCCCGCGAGATCACCCCGGTCACCACGCCCGACGGCACAGTGGTCAGCGCCGACGACGGCCCCCGCGCCGGGGTCACCCTGGAGGCCGTCTCTGCCCTCAAGCCGGTCTTCCGCCCCGACGGCCGGATCACCGCCGGCAACTGCTGCCCGCTCAACGACGGTGCCGCCGCCGTGGTGGTGATGAGCGCTCAGCGCGCCGACGAACTGGGCATCACCCCGCTGGCCAGGATCGTCTCCACGGGTGTGACCGCCCTGTCGCCGGAGATCATGGGCCTCGGTCCGGTGGAGGCGAGCCGGCAGGCGCTGGCACGGGCCGGCATGACCATCGGCGACGTGGATCTGGTCGAGATCAACGAGGCGTTCGCCGCCCAGGTGATCCCGTCGTACCGCCAGCTCGGCATCCCGGAGGAGAAGCTGAACGTGATGGGCGGCGCGATCGCCGTCGGCCATCCCTTCGGCATGACGGGTGCCCGGATCACCGGCACGTTGCTCAACGCCCTGCAGTGGCACGACAAGACCATCGGTTTGGAGACGATGTGCGTCGGCGGCGGCCAGGGCATGGCGATGGTCGTGGAGCGCCTCAGCTGAGACCGGCTACAGCACGGCCCGGGTCGCGGCCACCTCGGCGGCGGCCCGGGTCAGCGCCCCGTCGTCCGGCCCGGCGGCGAGCAGGTCGGCCACGACCACCCGCAGCTGGTCGGGCAGAGCCAGGTCGTTGTCGAGCCGGGGTACGGTGCGGCGGGGCTCCCCCTCCGCGTCGGCGGCAAGGTTGGCGATCTCCTGCACCAGCCGGTGCACCAGGTCCGCCCGGGAGACGTTGCCGCCCGACGTGCCGGCCGCCCAGCGCGGCTGCTGCCAGTGGGCCACCTGCCGCACCAGCAACTCCACCGCCCGCCCCAACTCCTCTCCCCGCACCCCCAAACCCTACCCACCCCCAGGGGTGCAAATGACGACGGCGCCCGCCCGGGGTGGGGCGGGCGCCGGTCGGCGGTGGGCTGTCAGTCGTCGCCTTGGAAGTAGCTCAGCAGGCGCAGCATCTCGATGTAGAGCCAGATCAGGCTGACCAGGATGCCGAACGCGGCCACCCAGGAATAGCGCTGCGGCAGGCCCAGCCGGATGCCCTCCTCGACCTCGTTGAAGCTCAGCACGAAGCTCAGCGAGGCGACCACGATGCAGATCACGCTGAACCCGATGGCCAGCGCGTTAGCACCACCTTCACCATCACCACGCAGGCCGGTGTTGACGCCGACCATCGCCAGCACGAAGTTGATCAGCATGACGGCGAACAGCCCGGCCATCACCGCGATCAGACCCTTGGTGAACTTCGGCGTGGCCCGGATGACGCGCGCCTTGTAGAGCATTGTCATCACGAAGAAGACACCGAAGGTGGCGACGACCGCCTGGATGACGATGCCCGGGTAGCGCAATTCGAAAAACTTGCTGACCGCGCCGACCAGAACGCCCTCGACGAGGGCGTACGCGACCACCAGCGCCGGGTTCGCCATCCGGGAGAACGAGATGATCAGGCCGATGACCAGGCCGACGACGGCCGCGCCGATCCAGGCGGCACCGAGCAGCGCGTTGGGCACCAGCGCCCAGGCCGCCGCGGCGGTGACGCCGAGGATGGCTAGGAGCGTGACCGTCTTGACCACCACGTCGTCGATCGACATGGGGGTGACCGCCGGTGGGGCGGACGGGGAACCCGGCGCACCGGGGTAACCGGCCTGCGGCGGGTACTGCTGCGGATAGCCGGGCTGTCCGTACGGCCCGGTCGGGGCGTACCCGGCGGCACGCTCCCGCTCGGCCGCCTGGCCGAGCCGGGCGAGCACCGGGTTCGAAGTCTTCACTGTCTGGCCTCCCTCAGGGGGTCTCATTGCACGTCAACGTGCATCACAAGAGTAGACGTCCCGACCAGCCCTCGGAGATCGCCAAGCTGAGGGAAAGCTGAGAGCTGAGCCGAACCGGCACAGCGGCCGCGAGGTGGTGCCCGGGGCGGGGGTCGAACCCGCATGCCTTGCGGCAGCCGCTTTTAAGGCGGCCGTGTCTACCGTTCCACCACCCGGGCGGGTGACCACGACGCGCACGCACGCACGGTGCAGTGCCACGGTAGCGGGTTCGTCGCCACTGCGGCGTCCCCCCGTGGATCACCGCCACTATGGTCGAGGCCGTGAACAGCGCCACATCCACCGCCCCCTGCGACGACACGGTCGAGCAGACCGCCGACTCCCGACAGGTACGCCTCCCGTGGCGGTCCCGGCTGACCGACGCCGTCACCCGGCACCGCGTCGACCTGCTCGTAGGGCTGCTGTTCGTGGCGTTGGCCGGCTGGCTCACCCACGGGCTCTGGCCCGACCCGGCGGGGCGGGTGCTCGCCCTCAACCCAGAGGATCAGGTCCTCTACGAGTGGTTCCTGGCAGTCGACGCGCGAGCGGCACTGGGTGACATCGGGCTGTCCACCGACCGCCTCAACGCCCCCACGGGGGTGAACCTGATGGCCAACACGTCGATCATCGCGCTCGGCGTGCTGTTCGCGCCGGTCACCCTGCTGCTCGGAGCCCCGGTCACCTTCGCCCTGCTGGTGGCGGGCAACCTCGCCGGCACCGCGATCGCCTGGTACCTCCTCTTCAGCCGTACCCTGCGGGCTCATCGGGCGGCGGCACTGCTGGGTGGCGCGCTGTGCGGCTTCGGGCCGGGGATGCTCTCGCAGAGCAACAGCCACCTGCACATGACCGCCCAGTGGCTGCTCCCCGTCATCATCTGGCTGGTCGTCCGTACGCTCAGAGCCGCCGACCCCACCGCCGGGCGACCCGGCCCGGGCGCCGGCCGTGACCGGGCGGCCAGCGGTGAGGACAGCCCTCGGCCGGACCGCCGACGTCTACTCACCTCGGCGGTGGGGCTCGCCGCCGCCGTCTCAGCCCAGGTGTTCATCGGCGAGGAGGTGCTTTTCCTCGGCGCGCTCACCCTGTCGGTGCTGGCGGTGACGATGATCACCGTGGACCGCGACCAGGTCCGACGTGCGCTGCCCGCCTTCGTCGGTGGGATGGCGCTCGCCACCGGGCTGGCCCTGCTTGCGCTCGCCCGCCCGCTGTGGCTCCAGTTCGCCGGCCCACTGGGCGTCGCGGACGGCATGTTCAGCCCGCACTACTTCTCGGCCGACCTGCGCAGCTGGTGGGCGATCTCGCCGCTGAGCCTCGTCGGGAACGACCACTCGGCCGAGCTGACCACCGGCCCCGCCGAGTACAACACCTTCCTCGGCTGGCCGCTGCTGCTGGTCACCGCCGGCTGCGTGTTCTGGCTGGGCCGGCGCCCGCTCGTGCTGGCCTGTGTCGTCGGCATCCTGGTGATGGCCGGGCTCTCGCTCGGACCCGAGGTGGTCTTCGATCGGGAAACAACCGGCATACCCGGGCCCTACGCGCTGTTGTCGGACCTTCCCGTGGTGGACGGCGCGCTGCCGATGCGGTTCGCCCTGGCTGTGCCGCCACTGGTGGCGACGATCCTGGTGCTGGCGTTGGATCGGGCACTACGGGCCGGCGGCCGGTCGCGGCGGCTGGCGCTGACGGCCGTCGCAGTGGCCCTACTGCCACTGATCCCGACGCCGCTGCCGACCGCACACCGTCCCCCTGTGCCGGAGTTCATCACGGCCGGCCACTGGCGGACGTGCGTCGAGCCGGGCGGCGTACTGGTGCCGGTGCCGCTGGCGACACCGAAGGAGCCATGGCCGATGCGTTGGGCGACCGCCGCGGACGCCGGATTCGCCATGCCGGAAGGCTTCTTCATCGGCCCGCACGACCGGGGCGGCAGCGCCGTGATGGGTGTCGCCCCACGACCCACCTCCACGCTGCTGGCCGGGGTGGCCAAGACCGGCCTACGGCCGGTCGTCGGCGAGGATCAGCGCCGCCGCGCCGCCGCGGACATCACGTACTGGGACGCCTCGTGTGTGGTCCTGGCGGACGCCACACCACACGCCGACAGCCTGCGCCTGACGCTCGAGTCGCTCTACGGCCCGTCGGCGCGGATCGCCGACGCCTGGATCTGGCGCGTCTGAGGTCCTACACCTTGGCCGGCGGCTGGGACGCCTCGGCGAACTCCTCACGCGGATCGTGCAGCTGGCCGAGGGCGACCACCTCACGCTTGAGGAAGAACGCCAGCGTCCAGTCGACCAGGACACGGACCTTACGGTTGATCGAGGGAATGCGACTCATGTGGTAGGTCCGGTGCATGAACCACGCCGGCCACCCGGTCATCTTGACGCCGTAGACCTGGGCCACGCCCTTGTGCAGGCCGAGGCTGGCCACGCTGCCGGCATGCTTGTGCCTGTAGTCCACCGGCTCCCGGCCGCGGATCACAGCCACGATGTTCTCGGCCATCCGCTGGGCCTGGCGCACCGCGTGCTGGGCGCTCGGCGAGCAGTACTCGCCCGGCGGCTTGGTCAGGTCCGGCACGGCAGCACAGTCACCCGCGCTCCAGGCACCCTCGACCACCCGGTCGCCGTCGACCACCTGGAGGGTCGGCAGGCAGGTGACCCGACGCCGCTCCTCGCGGGGGAAATCGGTCGCGTCCAGCATCGGCGACGGCTTCACCCCCGCCGTCCAGACGATGGTGTCGGAGCTGAAGCTGTCGCCGTCGGAGAGCTCCACCACGCCGTCGACGCAGGACTCCAGCCGGGTGCCCAGCCGGATGTCCATGTCCCGCTTCAGCAACTGCTGCACCGTGTAGGCGCCCATGTCCCGGTCGACCTCGGGCAGCACCCGCTGGGTGGCCTCGACCAGCACCCACCGCATGTCCGAGGTCTTCAGCTCCGGGTAGTACTTCAGGGCGTGCCGGGCCATGTCCTCCATCTCGGCGAGCGCCTCGATGCCGGCGTACCCGCCGCCGACGAAGACGAAGGTCAGCGCCCGGCGGCGTACCTCGGTGTCGGTCGTCGCCGCAGCCACGTCCAGCTGTTCGAGTACGTGGTTGCGCAGGTAGATGGCCTCACCGATGGTCTTGAAGCCGATGCCGTGCTCGTGCAGACCCGCAATGGGCAGGGTCCGCGAGACCGAACCGGGCGCGATCACGACGTGGTCGTACCCGATGTGCCTGGGCGGACCGATGATCGGCTGCACGGTGGCGGTCCGGCTGCCGTGGTCGATCCGGGTCACCGCTCCAGCCACCACGGTGCAACGGCGCAACTCGCGACGCAGCGGCACCACCGAGTGTCGTGGGGAGATGTTTCCCGCCGCGGCCTCCGGCAGGAACGGCTGGTACGTCATGTGCGGCTGCGGGTCGACGACGATGACCTCGGCCTCACGGGAACTCAGCTTCTTAGACAGGCGCAGCGCCGCGTAGAGACCGACGTGCCCGGCACCCACCACAAGGATCCGCTTCGGAGTCACCCCTCCATCATTCCCCTAGCGGCTGCGGTAATCCCGTCCGCGACCCCTTCTGTGACCGAGCACAACACGGCTGTGACCTGCGCAACCTCCGCCCACGCAGACCACCGCAGCGCACCCCCGGCAGTACCGTGAGCCACCCCGACGTCATGCGGCCCGCAGGTCACCTGCGTCGCAGCAGCCAGGCCAACAACGCGGTCACCCCGACGGAGAGCAGCAGACCGGCGATCGTGACCACCTGCCAGCCGCTGCCACCGGCGCCTGTCGCGGAGAGTTCGAGCAGCAGCACCCCGAGCACCGACGTCGCGAGCAGCACGCCGGCGGCCCGGGTGAGCCACCGCACCAGCACGTCCGGATCCACCACGGCGTCGTACGGCAGCACCGCGACCAGCGCGCAGAGGGTGTGCGTGAGATAGAGCGCCGCCGCCACCGCAATCAGCCGCCACAACGCGATCGGCCGGCCGTACCCGTCGGTGGCGAGCAGCCAGCCGGCGATCGTGACCAGCGCCGCGAAGGTAGGCCAGAACCGGCGGGGCGCCACCGCAGGCAGCACCGCGACCGCGACGAGGGGACCAAACGCCTCCGCCGCGACGACCTCGGCGGGAAACGCCAGCAGCAACCCCACCTGCGTGCTGAGGAAGATCCCCACCCGGACCAGTACGGGAGCCAGGGAGATGCGTCCCGCGGCCGTGCGCAACGCTCGCGCCCGCCCGTTAACCGCTTCGATCATGGTGTCGACCTTCTGTTCGCGGCTGCGGGACTCCGCTGCGCCGCACTCCTCGCGCTCACCGGCCACCGACCCTGGGGGCGGTGGCCAGCCTGGCCACGTCGCGCAACACCTGATCGAGGCTGCCCGCACCGGCCCACGGCACCACCGGCACGCCGTGTTCACGCAACTGCGCGATCATGGTGTCCCGGTCCAGCCGCCACAGCCGATACGCCACCTCGGCCCAGCCCCGGTCCTTCGGCGGTGACAGGTCGACCGGGAGGGTGTCCACGGCCACCACGAACCGTCCCGAGCGGGCCAGCCGGGCCAACATCTGCGCCGACCGCTCCTCCAACAGTGGCGTCAGCACCACCACCAGCGCGTCGGCGGAAAGCAACTGTGGCCCGAACACCTGGTCGTACGGCTCGTGTGGGGAGGACTGTGCCCTGACCTCCAGCAGCCACTCCAGGACGGTCAGGTACTGCCGGCGTCCGGTCGCCGGTCGCAGCCGGCGGGCGCTCGGACCGTACTCCAGCAGCGCCACCCGGTCGCCGCGGTGCAGGTAGTGCTCGGCGATGGCGGCGGCTGCCCGGACCGTGGTGTCCAGCACCGACGCGGTACCGGCGATCCCACCGGAACGGCCCGCCTCGGCCAGCACGTCGAGCAGCACCACCACCTCGGCGTCCCGGTCGGAGAGGGTGGACGCCACGTGCAGTTGCCGGGCCCGCAGCGACACCCGCCAGTCGATCCGGCGCAGCCGGTCACCGGGGGCGAAGACCCGCACCCCGGCCAGCTCGCCGCCCTCGCCGGGACGTCGCGAGTGGTGCGCGCCGACCAGGCCGGCGGCCCGGGGCATCGCCTCGACCGCCTCGAACGGTTCGGTCCTCGGGTACACCTTGGCGCGGATCGGCTCGGCGATCACCGCGCGCGAGACCAGAAGTCCCTGCGCCACCGCGACCCGGGCACCCGCCGGGCCGAACAGATGCCGCCCCCAACGCAGCGCGGTGCCGGCCAACTCCAGGTCGACGGCGGTTTCCTGCGCAACCGAGGTCACGAACGGCCGGTCCGCCACCACCGATCGATCCGCCGCGCGACCGTCGCCGACGGACTGGTCGGCACCGGCGACGCGACCGGCACCGGCCACGGTGCCACCGGCGAGAGTCACCCGCTCGATACGCAGCCAGGGCGAGACCCGGGCACGCAGTACCGCCACGTCGTAGCTGACCGCACCGGGGTTGCCGACGCTGACCGTGCCCGCCACGTCGCCGCCCTCCACAAGGTGCCCGTCGTCGCCGCTGATCCAGACCCGGGGCGGCTCGGTGGGGCGGCGGCGCACCGCGTACGCGGTGCCGAGCGCGAACGGGGTTGCCAGCACGACCAGGTCCACCCGCCCCAACACCACCGCGGCGACAAGGAGCAGGCCGGTGAGCAGCACCGCCCGGCCGAACGCCCAGGTGGGCGTCCAGTTGGGCGGTGCCGGCCGGTCCGGGTTGCGCACGACGGGTCAGTTCCCCTGCCGGCCGGCGGCGTAGCTGGGCAGCGCACCGCTGGCCGGCGCCGGGGTTCCGTCGAGGACCTCACCGACCACGAAGGACGGATCCACCCGACGCAGCCACATCTCCGGCCGCAGGGTGATCCGGTGCGACAGCGCCGGTGCCGCGACGTCCTTGACGTCCTCGGGCACCACGTAGTCCCGCCCGGAGAACACGGCGCGCACCCGGGCCAGCAACAGCAACGCCAGCGAGCCGCGGGGTGAGGCACCCACCAACACCGACGGGTGTTCCCGGGTGGCCGCGGTGAGCGCCACGATGTACCGGCCGACCGAGTCCTCGACCACCACATCCTCCAGCGCCGCCTGCATGGCGCGCAGCGTGCCCGCGTCGACGACCGGCTTGATGTCGGCCTCCTCGCGACGGCGTGCCATCCGCCGACGCAGCACCTCCCACTCCTCGTCCTGATTCGGGTAGCCGAACGACACCCGCAGCAGGAACCGGTCCAGCTGCGCCTCCGGCAGCGGGTAGGTGCCCTCGTACTCGATGGGGTTGGCGGTGGCGAGCACGTGGAACGGCTCGTCCAGCCGGTACGTCACGCCCTCCACCGAGACCTGCTTCTCCTGCATCGCCTCCAGCAACGCCGACTGGGTCTTCGGCGGAGTCCGGTTGATCTCGTCGGCGAGCAGCAGGTTGGTGAAGACCGGCCCGGCCCGGAACGTGAAGTCACCGGTGCGCTGGTCGTAGAGGAACGAACCGGTGACGTCGGCGGGCAGCAGGTCGGGGGTGAACTGGAGACGCCGGAAGTCCAGCCCGAGCGCCTGGGCGAAGGATCGCGCGGTGAGCGTCTTACCCAACCCGGGCAGGTCCTCCAGCAGGACGTGCCCGCCGGCGAGAATGCCGGCGAGGACCAGCTCCAGGGAGTCCCGCTTGCCGACCACGACCTGGCCCACCGCGTCGAGTACCGCCTCGGCGAGGCGGCCGACCTCGGTGGGGGGCATGATCTGGCCGACGTCGTTCATCAGATCTTCTCCAGTTCGGCGACGATCGCCGCGAGGTGGCGCGGCGAAGGGGTGCGGCGGGGCGGGGTCTCCAGGAACGTCCACAGCCGGTCGCCCAGCAGGACCTGTGCCCGAGCCGGATCCGACTCGCGGGTCACGCCATGCTTGAGGCGCATCCGCTCGTCGGCCAGTTCCACGAGGCGGGGCAGGACAACGTGGCTGAACCGATCGGACCGCGTCCTGGACCACTCCAGGGGCAGTTCCCAGCCGTTGATAGCGGTTCGCAGCGCGTCTCGGGCGTCCCAGTTGTACATGCCGTCCTCCTCCCCGCTGCGGGAACGTGACCCGGGGAGCGTGGACTTCGGCGGCGGGGCGAGTGAGGTGACGATACGGCGTATCACGAGCAGCGTGAGCACCGCGGCGACCAGCACCAGCAGCGACACCCGCAGCCCGACCACCCGCAGCCCGGCGACCGCCACTGCGGTCACGGCCGCGGCCACGGCAAGAACACCGACGACGGTACGCAACCGCCCGCCGTGGACCTGTTCCGGCTGGACCGGCTGGACCGGCCGATCCTCTTCGAACCTGAGCAGGTCGTCGATGCTGGTGCTGCTCATGCCTTCACTCGCTGCTGTCCGGTCACGGCGTCACCGCCGCGGTGAGTTCGCCACGCAGCCGGCGCAGGGCGGCTCGGGCCTGGTCACGGGTCTGCTCGTCGACTGGACGGGTCGCGTACCGGGCCTCACGGTAGACGTGCGCCAACTCGGCCAGCACGTGGGCGCTGGCGATCGCCGGTACCCCGGTGGACGGGTCACCGCTCAGCAGCCGGGTGACCAGGTCGGTGGGTGTGTCACCGGCCAGCCGGGGCACACCGGCAGCGGCTGCGGCCTCTTCGAGGCGTACCCAGCACGCGATCACCGCGGTTCGCGGGTCGGTGGCGTGATCGTCCAGGTCGACCAGACCGGCGTCGACGGCCGCCGCCACCTCGGCGGCGGTGCCTTCGGCGCTGCGCCGGGCCGGCCGCGACGGCAGCGCCCTGGTGACCCGACGCGCCGCTCCTCGCACCAGCGTCCAGGCCAGGTAGCCGAAAACGACGAGCAGCACCAGCCCGAGCAGCACCAGAGTCGCCGTGCCGAGCCAGGACGGAATGTCGGTGCGGGTCTGTTCGGCGGCTTCCCGTGGCTCTGCCGGGATGGACGGCCGAGGCTCCTCGCTCGGGTATTCGAGCACGAAGGGCGCGTCCTTCGCGGCGGGTGGGATCTGGCTGGCGCCGATCGACGAGTGCGCGGCGGCCAGCGTGACGGCGGCGAGCAGGACAATCATGACCGAGACCGGCCACCACCTGCGCACGAGATCCATCCGGCTACCTCCGGGCCATCGGGGCGTGCGGCCGGCTGCCACCCGTACCGTCCGCCATCGTCACCGCCCCGCAGCCTCAGTCGATCGCGGCCAACTGTTTCGCCCGGGCGAACACATCGTCCAGCATCCCTGGTGTCAGCCGCCCGGTGAAGGTGTTCTGCTGGCTGACGTGGTAACAGCCGAGCAAATCCGGTGCGGCCGTGCCGGACCAGTGTGCCCCATGACCGAAGGCGGGACGCGGGCTGGGCGGACGGAGACCGTACGCGGAGCGCAACGCAGGCCACCAGGCGGCCCAGGCGAAGGCACCCAGCGCCACCACCACCCGCAGCGTCGGCCGGATAAGTTCGACTTCCCGGTGCGACCACGGTGCGCAGGTGTCCCGCTCGGCCGGGGTGGGCTTGTTGTCCGGTGGGGCGCAGCGTACGGCCGCGAAGATCCGCGTCGACCGCAACGCCAGTCCGTCGTCGGCGGCCACACTGGTCGGCTGGTTGGCCAGGCCGGCGCGGTGCAACGCGGCGAAGAGAACATCGCCGGAGCGGTCACCGGTGAGGATCCGGCCGGTGCGGTTGCCGCCGTGCGCGGCCGGAGCAAGGCCGAGTATCGCGATCCGGGCGGCCGGGTCGCCGAAGCCGGGCACCGGGCGGCCCCAGTAGTCCTGGTCGCGGAAGGACGCCCGCTTGGTCCGGGCGACCTCGGTGCGCCAGTCGACCAACCGGGGGCAGGCGAAGCAGTCCGCGGTGGCCGCGTCGAGATCGGCCAGGTCGGCCGCCCGCGCGGCGCGGGCGGCCACCTCCGGGGCGGCGTGCGACTCAGCCAAGCTTGGCCCGGAACAGTTCGAGGGTACGAGCCCAGGCGCTGGCGGCGGCCCGCTGGTCGAACCTCTCCGGCCGATCCTCGTTGAAGAAGGCGTGCGCGGTGCCCGGATAGTCGTGCAACTGGCAGGTGCCACCGGCGCCTTCGATGGCTCGGCGGACCGACTGGACGCCCGGGTCGGCGGAGGTGCCGTCCGCCGAGCAGTGCACGAGCGCGTCCTTGCCCCCGTAGTCGGTCCACTCGGCGCGCATTCCCTCCCACGGCAGCCTGGGGTAGAAGGCGGCGGTGGCGACGATCCGTTCGGAGAAGTTGGCCGACCACAATGCGAGGCTGGCCCCGGCGCAGAAGCCGGCGCAGCCGACCTTGCCGGTGACCTCCATGCGACCGGCGAGGTAGTCGGCGGCGGTGGCGATATCACGCGCGGTCTGGTCCATCTGCGGCCCGTTCAGCAGTCGCCGGGGCTCGCTCGGCTCACCGGCCGGCTCACCGTGCCGGAAGTCCGGCGCGAGCGCGACGAAGCCCGCCTCGGCGAAGCGGTCCACCACCGACCGGATGTGGGGCACCAGGCCCCACCAGTCCTGAATCACGATCACCGCGGGGCTGGCCGCGCCGGTGGCGGGTATCGCGAGATATCCGTCACCCGTACCGCCACTGCCACGGTAGGTCACCATCTCGCCCATTCGGCCGTCCTCCTAGCGGTCAGTCATCGTTGGCTGGTCGCCCAGTGGTCTTACGTGCCGGTAGCCTGCCACGCGGTGACCGCCGCCGGGAAGATGCCGGAACAGTGGCATTCACCTCCCGTTCGCGTCTGACCGTCGACCCGACCGGCCACGTTTGTACACGGCGGCGGAGGCGGTGCAGGAGACCACCTTCGCGCCGTCGACCTCGGTCTCCTCGTCCCCGATGGTTTCGGACAGCTCGGCGATGCAGTCACCTGCCTTCGCCTCCGCCGCCTCATCCGAGTCGAAGAGGCTGGCGAGGCCGAACTTCAGGCCGGCCACCACGGCGAAGGCGACGATCGCGCCCACGATGCCGAGTAGCTTCTACCGCCGGGCTTCTTCTCCGGCTCGACCGACGATGCCGGCGGCGGTGCGACTTGCTCTGACACGGATTGTCCTCCCAAGGGGCAGCTGAGCAGACGACACCGTAAGCGATCATGGGCGTCGCCCGTTGCCCCGCGAACCTCATCCGTTCAGCTATTCCCAGGATCACGTGCGCGGTCAGGTTGGCCTGGCCAGGCTCCAGGCGATGCCGTCGAGGATGTCGTGCTCGGAGGCGACCACCGCGTCCAGGCCCGCCCGTTCCATGATCACGCGAAGTACCAGGGCGCCCGCGCCGATCACATCAGCGCGGCCGGGGTGCATCACCGGGATCGCCAGCCGCTGTTCCCGGGTCATCGCCAGCAGGTCGGCGGTGATCTCCGCGACCCGCTCGTACGACACCCGGGCGTGCTGGATGCGGGCCGGGTCGTACCCGGTGAGGCCCTGGGCGATCGCGACCACGGTGGTGACCGAGCCGGCGAGCCCGACCAGGGTGGCCGCCTCCCGCCCCCGCACGGCGGCCAGCGCCCGATCCACCGCGGCCGAGATGTCCGCCTGCGCAGCAGCTGTCTCGTCCAGGCCGGGCGGGTCGCCGTGCAGGTGGCGCTCGGTCATCCGGACGCAGCCGACGTCCACCGAGATGGCCGCGTCGACACCGGTTTCCCGGCCGACGACGAACTCGGTCGAACCTCCGCCGATGTCGACCACCAGGTACGGCGAGGTCGCGTCAGCCGGCAGCCCGCGCACCGCACCGGCGAACGAGAGTCGGGCCTCCTCGTCGCCGCTGACCACCTCCGGCGTGACGCCGAGAGTCTGCTCCACCATGGTCCGGAACTCCGCCGCGTTCTCGGCGTCCCTGGTGGCCGACGTGGCACACATCCGCACCCCCTTGGCATCCAGCTTCTCGATCTCGGTGACGTAGTCGGCCAGGGCGATCCGGGTCCGCTCGATCGCCTCCGGGGCGAGGCGACCCGTCGCGTCGACGCCCTGCCCCAGTCGGACGATCTCCATCCGGCGGCACAGATCGACCAGCGGCACGGTCGGCCCTGCCGCCGGGTCGGGCAGGTCGGCGACCAGCAGCCTGATGGAGTTGGTGCCGCAGTCGATGGCGGCCACGCGCGTCGTCACGTCGAAACCCTACAGCGGGGGCCCGGACCACCCGGCCGGGTCAGAGGCGCAGCAGCATCCGGGTGTTACCCAGAGTGTTCGGCTTGACCCGCTCCAGGTCGAGGAACTCGGCGACGCCCTCGTCATAGGAACGCAGCAGTTGCTCGTAGACCGGGTGCGGCACGGGTGCACCGTCGATCTCAGTGAAGCCGAACGAGGTGAAGAACCGGGTCTCGAAGGTCAGCACGAAAATGCGTGACACACCCAGCCCGCGCGCCGCGTCAATCAGCTCGGCGACGATCCGGTGCCCGATCCGCTGCCCCCGGCAACTCGGGTCGACCGCCACCGTACGGATCTCGGCCAGGTCCTCCCACATCACGTGCAGCGCGCCGCAGCCCACCACCGTGTCGTCGGAGACCCGGCTGGCCACCCGGAACTCCTGCACGTCCTCGTAGAGCGTGACCGTCGCCTTGCTGAGCAGGCGGCGATCATCGGTGTAGGTGTCGACCAGCCGCCGGATCGCCCGCACGTCGGCGGTCCGGGCCCGCCGGACCACCACCTCACCCGGCACGACCGTCGGCGGGGCGGGCTCGGCGCTCACTCGGCGTCCGGCACGTCGACGCAGCGGCCCGCCGTCCACCAGGGCCCGACGAGCTCCAGTGTCTCGTCGCCGAACGGGTTCACTCCGGAACCGGCGCCGAGCGCGTGGCCCAACTGCACGTGCAGGCACTTCACCCGACCGGGCATCCCGCCGGCCGAGATGCCGGCGATCTCGGGCACCTCGGCGACAGCCGCCCGGCGGGTCAGGTAGTCCTCGTGTGCGGTGCGGTACCGGACGGCCAGCTCCGGATCGGTGGCCAGCCGGTCGGCCATCTCCCGCATCAGCCCGGCCGACTCCAGTCGGCTGCACGCCGCGGTGGCCCGGGGGCAGGTCAGATAGAACAGCGTCGGGAACGGTGTGCCGTCGGCCAGTCGGGGAGTCGTCTCCACCACGTCGGGCAGGCCGCACGGGCAACGGTGGGCCACCGCCCGGGTACCCCGCGGCGGGCGGCCGAGCTGCGCGGCCACTGCGGCCAGGTCGGCCTCGGTGGCCACCTCCCGCGCCGGTGGGGGTACGGAGGTCGCCGCCGGCTCCTGCGGTGGTAGGCCAGTCACGGTGCCATCTCTCGTTCGGTGCTCAGGTGGTGCTCACTCGTCGGTCTGGTTGGCGTCGGCGGCGCGCACGCTCGACCAGAGGGTGTCGTACCAGGTGTCCGGTGTGACCGGTGCCGTCGGGTCGGCGATTCCCGTGTCCCGGGCCGCACCGGACGGGTCGTCGAGCAGCAACACCATCTTCTCGCCGCGCCGGGTCATGAAGAACCGCTCCCGCGCCATCGCCTCGATGTACGCGTCGTCCTGCCACTTCTCCGCCTTGGTGGTCAGCTCGGCGATCAGCTTCCGCTGGGCGGCCTGCGACGCCTCCATCCGCTCGATGTCGGCCTGCTGGTCGAGGTAGACCCGGACGGGATAGGTGTAGGCGAGTGCGAGCGCGATCAGCACCGCGATCAGCACGGTGGCGCGCCCGGTGAGACCTCGGGGTCGGGGTGCGTCCAGCCGGGTGACCGCGCCGCCGGCCGCCCGACGGGCGACGGCGGGCCGCTTGGCGGAGCGCACGGCCTCGGTGCCCCGGCCGGCCGACGGAGCCCGACCGGCCGCGGCGCGCGGCTCGGCACGGACACCGCCGTCGCGGACGGTGCCGGGCCGCCCGGCGCGACCCGGGCGGCGGGCCGGACGCTGACCACCCGGCGTGCGGCGCTGTTGCATCACACCCCTCCCCGAGGTACGGCGTTCAGGCGGAACGGTAGCGCGGGAAGGCGCCCGCTCCGGCGTACCGCGCCGCGTCGGCCAGTTCCTCCTCGATGCGCAGGAGCTGGTTGTACTTGGCGACGCGGTCCGACCGGGCCGGGGCACCGGTCTTGATCTGGCCGCAGCCGGTGGCCACCGCCAGGTCGGCGATGGTGGTGTCCTCGGTCTCGCCGGAGCGGTGGCTCATCATGCACTTGAAGCCTGCCCGGTGGGCCAGGTCCACCGCGTCCAGCGTCTCGGTCAACGAGCCGATCTGGTTGACCTTGACCAGTACTGCGTTCGCCGACTTCTCGGCGATGCCCCGGGCGATGCGCTGCGGGTTGGTGACGAACAGGTCGTCACCGACGATCTGGACCCGGTCGCCGATCGCGGCGGTCAGCGTCTGCCACCCGGTCCAGTCGTCCTCCGCCAGCGGGTCCTCGATGGAGACGATCGGGTACGCGTCGGCGAGCTTCGTGTAGTACTCGCTCATCTCCTCGGCGTTCTTCGCAACGCCTTCAAAGGTGTAGCTGCCGCCCGCGAAGAATTCGGTGGCGGCCACGTCGAGAGCGAAGACGATGTCGGTGCCCAGCCGGTAGCCGGCCTTCTCCACCGCCTCGGCGATAAGGTCCAGCGCCGCGGCGTTGGTCGGCAGGTTCGGCGCGAAGCCACCCTCGTCACCGAGCCCGGTCGACAGGTCCTTCTTCTTCAGCACCGACTTCAGCGCGTGGTAGACCTCGGCACCGGAGCGCAGCGCCTCGCGGAAGCTGGGCGCGCCGATCGGCGCGATCATGAACTCCTGGATGTCGACGTTGCTGTCGGCGTGTGCGCCGCCGTTGAGGATGTTCATCATCGGCACCGGCAGCAGGTGCGCGTTCGGCCCGCCCAGATAGCGGAACAGGCTAAGGTCGGCGCTGCCGGCAGCGGCCTTGGCGACCGCCAGGGAGATCCCGAGGATGGCGTTGGCGCCCAACTCGGCCTTGTTGTCGGTGCCGTCGATGTCGAGCATCCGCTGGTCGATCGCCCGCTGCTCGCTGGCCTCGTAGCCGATCAGCTGGTCGACGATCCGGTCCTCGATGTTGGCGACCGCCTTCTCCACACCCTTGCCCAGGTAGCGGCTCTTGTCACCGTCGCGCAGCTCGATCGCCTCGAAGGCGCCGGTGGAGGCGCCGGAGGGCACCGCCGCCCGCGAGATCGTCCCGTCGTCGAGCCCGACCTCGACCTCGACCGTCGGGTTGCCCCGCGAGTCCAGGATCTCCCGAGCCTCGATTACCTCGATGGTTGCCACTGAGTTGCTCCTCGTTCGTGGGGTCTCGTCCGGTATCGGCCGCGACGGTGCGGCTGAGGCAGGTGTTGAACGCAGCGTATCGGTCTTCGCCCCGGCGCACTGCGACCGGGCGGCCCAACCACTACGCTCCGAGTTCTAACGAGTCGGACATTCCCGGATTCTCGGGCGTCAACCGGCAGCGAGTTTGCACGAGTGGGACCTCATCGATCAGGCTGGTCGCCATGCCCGCCGCCTCGACCACTCTCCGTACGCTCGCTGTGTCGGTCATCACGTTGCTCACCGTCACTGGCTGTCAAACTCTCCACGACGCCGGGCGGACCATGGGTCGTGCCGACATCGTCAATGACCTCGCCGCCCGGATGGACCGGGCGCTGGAGTTGACCTACTCGGCGGAGTACCGGCTCCACGGCGGGCAGACCGCCTCGTTCGTCCAGTCCCAGGAACCGGCCCGCTCCAGCTACACGTGGCCCGGCGGCAAGCTGACGGTGACCGACGACGCGACCACCCGATGCGACGTGGACGGCGCGCGGACGGTCTGCACGCTGGAGGAGCCCCCCGCACCCAACAGCAAACCCTCGGTGGTGGTCTTCGCTGAGGCCGAGCTGCAAGGGGTGATCACGCCGCCGATGGTGATGGGCCGGCTGACCAGTGCAGCGCTGGATCCGGGCGCGGTCATCACCGAACGCAGCAGCACCGTCGCCGGTCACCACGCCACCTGCGTCGACGTACGCCAGGACACCGACAGCTTCACCACCTGTGTGACCGGTGAGGGTGCGCTGGGCAGCTTCACCGGTCAACTCGACGGCCAGCCGGTCGAGCTGGCGTTGAGCCGCTACGACGACCAGGTCGACGGAGGCGCGTTCGACCTGCCGGCGGGCGCCGGAGTGGTGGACCGGCGAACAGCCGAACCCTGATCCCCGCGCCGCCTCATCGGCCGAGCAGGGTGCGCAGATGGCGCGGCGGCGGGCTGCCATGGGCGAGCATCTCGTCGTGCCAGTCGCGCAGCGACACGTGCTGCGGCCGGTCGGCGGCGACCTCGGCCAGCTCGCTGTAGCCGACGAAGTACGTGGACAGCTGGGTCGAGGTGAGCAGTGCGCGCCGCCACTTTCCGGCGGCCTCGCCCTCTTCCTGGAAACCGCGCCCGGTCAGCAGGGCCATCGCCTCGACCTCGGAGAGCCCGTCGGCGTGCACCAACTGGTCGAGCAGCGCGTTGAGGGTCATCCGGAGCTGCATCTTCAGCTGCTGCAGCCGCACCGGTAGGCCGCCGAAGCCGTACCCGGCCATCAGCTCCTCGGCATAGACCGCCCAGCCCTCGACGAACGGGCCGGAGCGGGAAAGCGCCCGCACCCGGGTGGCCCCGGCGTACCGGCGGGCGTGCGCGAGCTGAAGGAAGTGACCGGGCATCGCCTCGTGCACCGTCAGATTACGGATCATGTGGTCGTTGTACTCGCGGTAGAACGACTCGACCCGGGGCGCCGGCCAGTCCGCCGGGGTGGGTGCGATGCAGTAGAACGTCGGCACGTCAGCGATTTCCAACCCGCCGGGAGCGTCGCAGTAGGCCACCGCGACACCCCGGGCGAACTGCGGCATCACCTGGATGACGCACCGGTCGTCCGGCACGGTCACCAGGTCGTGGGCACGGACGAAGTCGCTCGCCTCGTCGAGCGTTATCGAGGCCAGCTCGACGATGGTGTGGTCGTCGGGATGTTCGGCGGCGAGCAGACCGAGCGCCCGGCGTACCGTGTCGTCGTCGGCCGGGCCCCCGACCAGCTCGACCGCCACCGCGCGGATCTCGTCGGTGATCCGGTCGAGGTTGGCCCAGGCCCGGCGTTGGATCTCGGCCGCACCCAGTTCGGTGTCGAGTGCGTGCCAGAGCCGTGCCTCCCAGCGCCGTCGGCCCAGCCGGGGATCGCGGCCCGGCCCGGCCTCGGCGGTCAGGCCGGTGCGCAGCCAGGCGACGAACTCGTCCAGCGCGGCGAGGGCCGCGGTGGCGGCCGGCCCGACCTGGTCAAGAAGCGCGGGGGCCTGCGCCAGCAGTACCGGCACCTCGTCCCGGACCAACGTCGCCGCGCCGGTGAACTGCCCGACCGCGGTCTCGGCATGGACGCGGGGGACGTCGCGCAGCGTCGCGCGCGCGGTGGCCAACGCGTCCGGTACGGCGGCGAGCCGCCCCGCGAGAGCGGTCAGCCGGACGTCTGCCGGGGCGTACGGGCGGGCGAGGATGGCGTGCAACAGTGGGCCGGGATGGTAGGCGAGCGGGTTCCACTCGTGCGCCCGGATCTCGGTCAGCTCGAACAGCTCGCGGTCGACGAGGCCGGCGAGCATGGCATGATCCACCTGTTCCTCGATGTCGAGGGCATCGGCGTCGATCTCGCACAACACGCTGGCCGCGTCGGTGAGCATCGCCCGGTCGGCCGCGACCGCATCGGCCGAGAAATCCGGCAACCGGTCGTCGAAGCGATGGTCCCCCGCCGCCCTGGCCAACCCCGGCCGACTGGCCAGCAGCGCCTCGACGATCCGCTCCCCAACCACCTGGAACCGTTCCACCCCACCGACCCTACCCACCCCGTTCGGCGGTGCGGATGGCCTGGGCGTGGGTGAGGGTGGCGCGGCGCAGGGCGGCTTCCGGGTCCAGCCCCGCCTCGCGGGCCTGGGCGACCATGCCGAGCAGGCTGGTGCCCAGGGCGGCCTCGGCGTCGGGCTGCGCCTTCGGCACCGGCAACGGCACCGTGATGCCGACCCGACCGGCCCGCTCCAGGATCTTCGCGGCCAGCGCGAGCGCGGGCTGACTCAGCGCGATGCCGTCGAGCACCGAGTCGCGCGCCTTCTCGGCCTGCTTGATCCGTTCCCAGTCAGCGGTGATCTCCTCCAGCGTGCCCGCCTCGGCACCGGCGAACACGTGCGGGTTGCGCCGGATCATCTTGTCGACCAGCCCACCGGCCACGTCGTCCACGGTCCACCGCTCGCCCTCGGGCAGCGCCTCGGCCAGCCGGGCGTGCAGCACCACCTGGAGCAGCACGTCACCCAACTCCTCACGCAACGCGTCGGTGTCACCGGCGCCGATCGCGTCGTACGCCTCGTAGCACTCCTCCAGCAGGAACCCGGCGAGGCTCTGATGGGTCTGCGACCGCTTCCACGGGTCACCGCCCGGCGACAGCAGCCGGTCGAGCACGGCCACCGCGTCGAGCAACCGTGCCCCCGGCGGATCCCACGAGCCGTACATCAGCTCCAGCTCCGCCAGCCCTGGTTCCCGCGCCAGCCGCAGGCCGAGCTCCCGGGCCAGCGACTCGTCGCCGGCCGGGCCGGCCAGCCAGACCACCGTGTCGTGTGCCGCCGCCGCGTCCAGCAACGCGGGCACCGCCGGGCCGTCGAGCACCCGCACCTGCGCGCCCGCCACCCGCAGGGCCGTGGTCAGCTCACTCTCCGCGCCGGCCAGCACCGGGGCGGCGCGTACGACATCCCAGGCGGTCGCCGTCAGCAGGCCGGCCGGCAGCCGGGGCGAGGTCACCAGCAGCACGATCCGGCGCATGCTCAGCCGTCGGTCGGCTCGGTCGGCTCGGTCGACGTCACCTGCGGCTTCGGGGTGGAGATGTCGGTGACCGCGTCGGAGGCCGGCTCGCCCAGCGGCACACCCACCGCGATGTTCTGCCCGGTGAAGCTCAGCACCGGGAACACCAGCGGACGGTACCGTGGGTTGACCGTGACGTCGTACGCCTCGACCGCCCCGCTGAGCGAGTCGCGGCTGGCCAGGGCCTGGCGCAGCTGATCGCCGTCGAGCTGGGAGGCGGCCTGCTCGACGGTCACCTCGGCGGGTACGGCACCGGCCCGCTTGCCGGCCGCCACCAGGTCGATGAGCTCCTGCTCGGTCGGTGCCACCGGCGCGCCGACCGGGATGCCGGACAGGCAGGTGTACAGCTCGGCCACCTGCCGCACGTACCCGGTCTCAGGGTCCAGTCCGACGCCCTGGGCGACCTGCGCCGGTTCGACCCGGCCCTGCGACTGGTAGCCCTCGGCGGCGGAGATCCGCGCACAGACCTCGGTGAGCACCAGGGTGCTCACCACCTGGCTGCGCGCCGGCAACTGCGGCTGCTGACCCGGCAGCTGCGGCTCCTGCCCGGGCAGCGGCTCGGCCGTCTCGGTAGGCGTCGGGTTCTTCGACCGCGCGTCCTCGATCACCGCGGTGACCGCGTCCTCGGTGATCCGGTGGTCACCGACGTAGGCGGCGACGCCAGGCCCGGAACGGCAACCGGCGAGGGCGACGAGGCCGACCGCCACGCTGGCGACGGCGACTAGACGGCGAGCACGCATGCCGGTCACTCTCTCATGCCCCCTACCCACCGGTGACACCGGCGGGTACGCCGAGGACGTCGGAGAGCAACTGGGCACACCACTCCAGCAAGGCCTGGTCGCGCAGCGGCTCGCCGCCGACCCGGCGGGTCGTCGGACGGGGCACGCTGACCTGGTCGAGCGCCACCTTGTAGACCGAGTCGGGGTGGTAGCGCTTGAGCCGCAACTGCTTCGAGTCCGGCAGTGGCAGCGGGCCGAACCGGAGGTGCTTGCCCTGCATGCTGACGTCGGTGAGGCCGTAACGGCGGGCCAGCAGCCGGAACCGGGCCACCGCGATCAGGTTCTGCACCGTGGCCGGCGGCTCGCCGTACCGGTCGGTCATCTCGGCGGCCACCTCGCGCAGCCGCTCGTCGTCGCGGGCCTCGGCCAGCTTGCGGTACATCTCCAGGCGCAGCCGTTCCACACTCACGTAGTCGTGCGGCAGGTGCGCGTCCACCGGGAGGTCGATCTTGACGTCGCTCTCCTCCTCCGGTCGTTCACCCTTGAACGCCTGCACCGCCTCGCCGACCATCCGCACGTAGAGGTCGAACCCGACGCCTTCGATGTGCCCGGACTGCTCACCGCCGAGCAGGTTGCCGGCACCCCGGATCTCCAGGTCCTTCATCGCCACGTACATGCCGGCGCCCAGCTCGGTGTGCTGGGCGATGGTGGCCAGCCGCTCGTGTGCGTGCTCGGTGAGCGGCTTTTCCGGCGGGTAGAGGAAGTACGCGTACGCCCGCTCCCGGCCCCGGCCCACCCGGCCCCGGATCTGGTGCAACTGCGCCAGGCCGAGCAGGTCGGCCCGCTCGACGATCAGCGTGTTCGCGTTCGGGATGTCGATGCCGGACTCCACGATCGTGGTGCAGACCAGGACGTCGAACTCCTTCTCCCAGAAGCCGACCATGACCTTCTCCAGGGCGTCCTCGCCCATCTGGCCGTGCGCCACCGCCACCCGGGCCTCGGGCACCAGCTCCCGCAGCCGGCGCGCCGTCCGGTCGATCGACTCGACCCGGTTGTGCAGGTAGAAGACCTGGCCGTCGCGGAGCAACTCGCGGTGGATCGCGGCGGCCACCTGCCGGTCGTCGTGCGCCCCGACCGCGGTGAGCACCGGATGCCGCTCCTCCGGCGGCGTGGCGATGGTGGACATCTCCCGGATCCCGGTGATCGCCATCTCCAGGGTGCGCGGGATCGGGGTGGCCGACATGCTCAGCACGTCGACCGCGGCCCGCATCGACTTGAGGTGCTCCTTGTGCTCGACGCCGAAGCGCTGCTCCTCGTCGACGATCACCAGACCCAGCGACTTGAACCGGGTCGCCGCCGCCAGCAGGCGGTGCGTGCCGATCACGATGTCGGCGGTGCCGTCGGCGACCGCCGCGAGCGTCTGCTCGGACTCCTTCGGCGTCTGGAACCGGGACAGCTGCCGGATGCTGACCGGGAACTGGTTCATCCGCTCGGCGAAGGTGTTGTAGTGCTGCTGCACCAGCAGCGTCGTCGGCACCAGCACGGCCACCTGCTTACCGTCCTGCACCGCCTTGAACGCCGCCCGTACCGCGATCTCGGTCTTGCCGTAGCCGACGTCGCCGCAGATCAGCCGGTCCATCGGGACGCCCTGCTCCATGTCCCGCTTGACCTCTTCGATGGCCGCGAGCTGGTCGGGCGTCTCCTGCCAGGGAAAGGCGTCCTCCAGCTCCCGCTGCCACGGGGTGTCCGGACCGAAGTTGTGACCCCTGGACGCCTTGCGCGCGGCGTAGAGCTGGATCAGCTGGGCGGCGATCTCGCGGACCGCCTTGCGGGCCCGGGCCTTGGACTTCTGCCAGTCCGAGCCGCCCATCTTGTGCAGGGTCGGCTGCTCACCGCCGACGTAGCGGCTCAGCTGGTCGAGCTGGTCGGTGGGGACGAAGAGACGGTCACCCGGCTGGCCGCGCTTACTCGGCGCGTACTCGATGACGAGGTACTCCCGGGAGGCGCCGTTCACGGTGCGCTGCACCAGCTCGACGTACCGGCCGATGCCGTGCTGCTCGTGCACCACGTGGTCGCCGGCGCGCAGCTCCAGCGGGTCGATGGTGTTGCGCCGCCGGCTCGGCATCTTCCGCATGTCACGGGTCGAGACGCCCCGGCCGCCGGTGACGTCGCTGCCGGTTAGCAGCACGAACCGGGCAGCCTCGTCGACGAAACCGCCGGTCAGGCTGCCGCAGGTGACCAGCACCTCGCCCGGGGCGGGAGCTTCCGGCACCTCCTCGGTCAGCCGGGCGCCCAGGCCACCGTCGCGCAGCACCTCGACCGCCCGCTGGGCGGGGCCGTGCCCCTCGAAAACCAGCACGATCGACCATCCCGCGGCCGTCCACCGCAACAGGTCGTCGACCACCCGGGCGCTCTCGCCGTGGTAGAGCGGTGCGGGCTGGGCGGCCAAGGCCACCGCGATCGCATCGTCGGGGGTGACGTCGACCGCTTCCGGTTCGTCTTCCCACGGCTGCCGGGTGGCGGCGACGTCTGGCTCTGCCAGCCCGAACGGGGAGACCGTCCACCAGGGCTGGCGTAGCGTGGCGGCGGTCGCGCGTACCTCGGCGAGGGTGCGGAACGCGGCAGCCCCGAGGTCGATCGGGGCCTGGCCACCGACGGCCGCCGCGGCCCAACTGGCCTGGAGGAACTCGTCCGAGGTACGCACCAGATCGTGTGCCCGGGTGCGGATGCGCTCCGGGTCGCAGAGCAGTACGTGGGTGCTGGCCGGCATGCAGTCCAGCAGCAGCTCCATCGAGTCGCCGCCGATCAGCGCCGGGGCGAGCGACTCCATCCCCTCCACAGGTACGCCTCCGGCCAGCTTGTCGAGGATCTCGGCCAGCTCGGGATGCTGCCGGGCCAACTCGGCAGCCTGTTCGCGGACCGCCGGGGTGAGCAGCAGCTCCCGGCAGGGCGGCGCCCAGAGCAGGGCGACCTGCTCGATGGTGCGCTGGTCGGCCACGGCGAAGGTGCGGATCTCCTCCACCTCGTCGCCCCAGAACTCGACCCGGGAAGGGTGCTCGTCGGTGGGCGGGAAGACGTCGAGGATGCCGCCGCGCACGGCGAACTCCCCCCGCTTGGTGACCAGGTCGACCCGCGCGTACGCCATGTCGGTGAGCCGGCGCACCACCTGCTCCAGGTCGGCCTCGTCACCGGCGGCGAGCCGCACCGGTTCGAGGTTTCCAAGCCCCTTGAGCTGCGGTTGCAGCACCGAGCGGACCGGCGCGACCACCACCCGCAGCGGGCCGGTACGCCCGTGCGCGTCGGCCGAGTCCGGATGGGCCAGCCGGCGCAGCACGGCCAGCCGGCGGCCGACGGTGTCGGAGCGGGGCGAGAGCCGCTCGTGTGGCAGCGTCTCCCAGCTGGGAAAGATCGCCACCTGCGCGGGCGGCAGCAGGCTACCCAGCGCGGCGGCGAGGTCATCGGCCTCCCGGCTGGTGGCCGTCACCGCGAGCACCGGCCGGCCCGCGCCGCCGGTTGTCAGGTGGCCGTTGCCCGGATCCGCCGCGACTGCGGCGACCGCGAATGAACGCAGCGCCGGCGGGGCGGTCAGGTCCAGCCCGTCGACCTGGGCCGCGCCGGAGCGCGCCAGGTCACGGACGCGGGCCAGGCCCGGGTCGGCCAGGGCTGCGGCGAACAGTCCGGTGAGCGCAGTCATGATCACTTCCGAGACGGGGACACGACGATCACCCCACGTCCGGACCGGACGGGGGGTCGTTACCGATTGACACTATCTCCCCGGACCGACCAATCACCGCCGCCCGGGCGAGCACGGCGGGCCGGCGGCGCCGGGGTGCTGGTTGCGGGTGCCCCTTCGGGCTGACAGCGCAGACGGTTCACGCCTACCACGCCCGGGTCGGGAGCCGAGCTGCCCCCGGCCGGGACACCCGAACGAGATTGACGCCGATGCCAGGGCTGTGATCGGCTGCCCGGATGAACGGGGAATTCCGCGCGCAGTTCGACGCCGACGTCGTCTTCGACGACGGCGGCGGCCTGAGCGCCGAGGGGTTCCGGCTGGACATCCCCGGTGACGGAATCGACGACGGCGACCTGGCGGCGCTGTTCGTCCGACATCTCGGCCTGCTGATGGTTTCCGACGTACGGATCAAGAGCAAGAGAATCGTCGAGGAGCCGCACAAGGGCGGTCGCGCCGTCCCGGGTGCCGCAGACCGCACCGCCGGCCGGCGGCTGATCGAGTTGAGTCACCTGGTCACCGACGGGATGACCACCCTGCCCGGCTGGCCGGCGCCGCGGATCACCGAGTGGCTGACCCGCGCGGCGTCGAGGAAGCACTACGCCCCGGGCACCGAGTTCCACGTGGCGCGGATCGACATGATCGCCAACACCGGCACCTACCTGGACACCCCCGCCCACCGGTACGCCGACGGTGCCGACCTGTCCGGCTTCCCGCTGGACCGTCTCGCCGACCTGCCCGGACTCGTCGTACGGCTGCCCGCCGGCATCCGCGCAATTGACCGGCTGCTGCTGGCGCCGTACGACGTCGCCGGCAAGGCGGTGTTGCTGCACACCGGCTGGGACGCCTACTTCGACACCGACGGGTACGGCGCCCCGGAAGCGCCCCACCTGACCGACGCCGGCGCGAAGGCGCTGGTGGACGCTGGCGCTGCCCTGGTCGGCATCGACTCGATCAACATTGACGACATGGGCCCGGCGGCCGGAGGTGAACGGCCCGCGCACAGCATTCTGCTGGCCGCCGGCATCCCGATCGTGGAGCACCTGACCGGGCTGGGCGCCCTCCCGCCGGACGGCTTCCGGTTCACCGCCGCCCCACCGAGAGTGGCCGGCATGGGCACCTTCCCCGTCCGCGCCTTCGCCGTCGTCGACTGACAGGCCCGGTCAGGTTCCTCCGCCAGGCACCGGGTCGTTCCGTCGGCCTCACATCCGGCCGCCACCGTCAACGCCCTCGGGACATGATGAAGGCGACAACCCGGGGCCCCTCCTTCTGGGCGGGTGCACGTGGATACGATCGGGGAAGTCGGACAGCGCTGTCCTTCGTACTTGACGTGAGGAGCGCATGGTGACCGACCAGCATGATCATGACGGCCCCGACGCCGCCCTGCGCGCCGACATCCGCCGCCTGGGCACGCTGCTCGGGCAGACGCTGGCCCGCCAGGAGGGGCGTCCCCTGCTCGACCTCGTCGAGGAGATCCGCGCCCAGGTCCGCACCGACGCCCCGGCCGCCGCCCGGCGACTCGGCGGACTCGATGTGACCACCGGCACCAAGCTGGCCCGCGCCTTCTCCACCTACTTTCACCTGGCCAACATCACCGAGCAGGTACACCGGGCCCGTGACCTGCGCCGCCGCCGCGCTATCCAGGGCGGCTGGCTGGACCAGGCGGCCAAGATGATCGCCGAGCGGGGGGTGCCGGCCGAGGAGATCGCGTCGGTGGCCCGCCGGCTGGCGGTACGCCCGGTCTTCACCGCCCATCCGACCGAGGCGGCCCGCCGGTCGATCCTGTCCAAGCTGCGGGCAATCGCCGACGAACTGGACGCCGAGACCGCCAACGCGATCCTCTACGGCGCCAGCGACGAGGGCCCGGCGAACCGGCGGCTGGCCGAGCTGCTCGACCTGATGTGGCAGACCGACGAGCTGCGGCTGGACCGGCCGGACCCGACCGACGAGGCCCGCAACGCCATCTACTACCTGCGCGACCTGTACGCGGAGGCGGCCCCGCAGGTGCTCGACGACCTCGCCGAGACGCTGCGTACCCTCGGCGTCGAGACCTCGCCGACGGCCCGGCCGCTGACCTTCGGCACCTGGATCGGCGGTGACCGGGACGGCAATCCGTTCGTCACCCCGACGGTGACCCGCGAGGTGCTGGCCATCCAGCACGAGCACGGGCTGACCGCCACCGAGGCGGCGATGGAAGAGCTGATCAACGAGGTGTCGGTGTCCCGCCGGCTGCGCGGAGTGTCGCTCGACCTCTCCGCCAGCCTCGCCGCCGACCTCGACGCGCTGCCCGAGGTGGCGGCCCGGTTCCGGCGGGTCAACGCCGAGGAGCCGTACCGACTCAAGGCCCGCTGTGTTCGCGCCAAGCTCGCGAACACCCGGGCCCGACTGCGGCAGGACACCCCGCACGTGCCGGGGCGGGACTACCGCGGCTCGGCCGAGCTGATCGCCGACCTGGACCTGCTGCGCGCCTCGCTGGCCCGCAACTCCGGTCAGCTCACCGCCGTCGGCCGGCTCGCCTCGACCATCCGTACCGTCTCAGCGTTCGGCCTGCATCTGGCGACCATGGACGTCCGCGAGCACGCCGAGAAGCACCACGAGGTGCTCGCCCAGTTCTACCGGGCGGTGGGTGAGGTCGACGACTACCCCTCGTTGACCCGGCTGGAGCGCGCCAAGCTGCTCGCCGACGAGTTGACCGGTCGCCGTCCGCTGTCGACAGCGGACACGCCGCTGACCCCGTCGGCCCGCAAGACGTTCGACGTGTTCGGCACCATCCGCGACACGCAGGACCGGTTCGGCTCCGAGGTGATCGAGTCGTACATCATCTCGATGACCCTCGGTGTGGACGACGTGCTCGCCGCGGTGGTGCTCGCCCGCGAGGCCGGGCTGGTCGACGTGCACACCGGCCGGGCCCGGATCGGCCTGGTGCCGCTGCTGGAGACGCCGGCCGAGCTGAAGTCCGGTGGTGAGCTGCTCGACGAGCTGCTGTCGTTGCCGGCGTACCGGGCGCTGGTGGCGGCCCGGGGTGACGTGCAGGAGGTGATGCTCGGTTACTCCGACTCGAACAAGGAGGCCGGCATCACCACCAGCCAGTGGTCCATCCACCGCGCCCAACGCTCGCTGCGGGACGTGGCCGCCCGACACGGCGTGCAGCTACGGCTGTTCCACGGCCGGGGCGGCACGGTCGGCCGCGGTGGCGGCCCCACCCACGAGGCGATCCTGGCCCAGCCGTACGGCACGCTCGACGGCGCGATCAAGGTGACCGAGCAGGGCGAGGTCATCTCCGACAAGTACACGCTACCCGCGCTGGCCCGGGAGAACCTGGAGCTGAGCGTGGCCGCCGTGCTCCAGTCGACGCTGCTGCACACCGCGCCCCGGCAGCCCGCCGAGATGCTGGAGCGCTGGGACGCGACGATGGACGTGGTGTCGGAGTCAGCGTTCCGGTCGTACCGGTCACTGGTGGAGGATCCGGACCTGCCCGCGTACTTCTGGGCGTCCACCCCGACGGAACTGCTCGGCGCGCTGAACATCGGTTCCCGGCCAGCGAAGCGACCCGACACCGGTGCCGGGTTGTCCGGGCTGCGTGCCATTCCCTGGGTCTTCGGCTGGACCCAGACCCGGCAGATCGTGCCCGGTTGGTTCGGGGTGGGCGCCGGCCTCGCCGCCGCCCGGGAGGCCGGGCTGGCCGATGTACTGGCCGAGATGCACCGCAACTGGCACTTCTTCCGCACGTTCCTGTCGAACGTGGAGATGATGCTGACCAAGACCGACCTAGGCATCGCCCGCCGGTACGTGGAGACCCTGGTGCCGAAGAAGTTGCACCCGATTTTCGACAAGATCGAGCAGGAGTACGAGCTGACCCGGCGGGAGGTCCTCGCAGTCACCGACTCACCGGACCTACTGGAGAACTCCCCGGTGCTGCAACGCACCCTCGCGGTACGCGACACCTACCTGGAGCCGCTGCACCACCTTCAGGTGGCGCTGCTGCGGCAGTACCGCGACTCCGGTGCCGCCGGGCGGGCGGTGGCCACCGCGCCCGGCGGGCGGCGCGCACCCAGTGACGGCACGGCGCTCGAACGCGCCCTGCTCACCACGGTCAACGGCATCGCCGCCGGCATGCGCAACACCGGCTGAGGATAGGGAAGGCTGGCACCGGCGAGACAGCCAACTCGGCCGGCGAGGCGCGGGTACCCGTCGAGGCGCGAGCGGCTCATCTTTGGCAAGCTCGTGAGGATGGAGCTCTCGACCCTCGCGGTTGTCGTCGTCTGCCTCGGTGCCGGCGGCGCGGTCGGCTGGTTCGCCGCCCGGGCCCGCTCGGCGACTGAGATCGCCCGGCTGGACGCCACGCTGCACGCCACCCGCGAGGGCGAGGGGCGGCTGGAGCAGTCGATGCGGGCGTTGAACTACGAGGCGACGGCACAGTCCCAGGAGGCGGTGGCCCGGGCGGTGGCCCCGTTGCACGAGACCCTGCGCCGTTACGAGCAGCGGGTGTCCGAGCTGGAGCGGGACCGGGTCGACGCTTACTCCGAGCTGCGCGAACAGGTCCGCTCGATGAGCGTGGTCTCCGGTGAGCTGCGCACCGAGACGAAACAGCTGGTGGCGGCGTTGCGGGCGCCGCAGGTACGCGGCCGGTGGGGCGAGCACCAGTTGCGCCGGATCGTCGAGGCCGCCGGCATGCTGGAGCACTGCGACTTCTCCGAACAGGTCACCGCCGCCACCGACGACCAGACGGTACGCCCCGACCTGGTGGTCAGGCTGCACGGCGGGCGTAGCGTGGTGGTGGACGCCAAGGCGCCGTTCGACGCGTACCTCACCGCGATGGAGGCGCGTGACGAACGCGGCCGGGACACCCAGCTCGACGCGCACGCGAGGCACCTTCGGGCGCACGTCGACGCGCTGGCTGCCAAGTCGTACTGGGCGGCGTTCGAGTCCACACCGGAGTTCGTGGTGCTCTTCGTGCCGGCTGACACCTTCCTCGACGTCGCCCTGCAACGCGACCCGACGCTGCTGGAGCACGCGTTCACCCGCAACGTGGTGTTGGCGACCCCGGCCACCCTGGTCGCCCTGCTGCGTACGGTGGCCTGGTCGTGGCGGCAGGAGCACCTGACCCGCAACGCGATGGCCGTGCACACGCTGGCGCGGGAACTGTACGGACGGTTGTCGACGCTCGGTGACCATGTCGGCAAGCTCGGCGCCTCGCTCGGCGGTGCGGTGACGGCGTACAACCGGGCGGTGGGGTCGTTGGAGGCGCGGGTGCTGGTGAGCGCCCGCAAGTTGGCCGAACTGGGGGTGTCGGATCAGGAACTGACAACACCGGGTCAGGTGGAGTTGGCGCCCCGGCAGCCCCAAGCGCCGGAACTGGTGGCGGAGTCCACATCAGATGGTCGAACTCGGTCGAACTGACAACACCTTTACCACCTTCGATGTGACAATGAGCGTCTCGCATATCACGAGATGGTCACAACGTACCTGCCGGTAGTGACATTGACCGTCGACACCGCGAAGGATGCGCTCACGCGCGCCCTGCATCTGAGGGCCCTGTTCTCTGGAGGAAAGAGAACGTGAGTAAACCCCGAAACCTGAGCCGGCGTACCTCCGCTGCGCTCTTCGCCTCGGTCATGGCGGCCAGCGCCGTGACCGTGGCAGGCGGTGCCGCCACCGCGAGCGCCGCTCCTGCCGGATCCGACGCCGCGCAGGCCACCCCCGCCGAGGCGCTGGGCCAGCACGACGCCAAGCTACTCGCCGAGGCGGAGGCGAAGAAAACCCCTACCGTCACAATGATCGTCGCCACCGACAAGGGTAAGGCGAAGGAGGTCGCGGACGACCTCGCCGACCTGGGCGCGGCGGTAACCGAACGCTACGACACCATCGGCTACGTGCTCGCCACAGTGCCGACCGGCAAGGCGCTCAAGGCTGCCGGGCTGCCCGGCGTCGCCGCCGTCGACCTGGACGAGAAGATCCAGCTGCCGGACCCGAAGCCCGAGGCCGTCCAGGGCGGCCAGAAGGCTGCCAAGCAGGGCAGCACGTTCAGCGGCCCGAGCGCCAAGACCCGCGCCGACAACCCCTACATGCCGACGAACGAGACCGGCGCGGTCAAGTTCGTCAAGCAGCACAAGAAGTGGGACGGCCGCGGCGTCACCATCGGCATCATGGACTCCGGTGTGGACCTGGAGCACCCGGCACTACAGAAGACCACCACCGGCGAACGCAAGATCGTCGACTGGGTGACCGCGACCGACCCGTTCGAGGACGCCACCTGGCGGCCGATGATCAACCAGGTGACCGGTCCGTCCTTCACCCTGGCCGGTCGCACCTGGACCGCGCCGGCCGGCACCTACCGGTTCAACCTGTTCACCGAGAACATCACCGCCAACAGCGAGCCGGGCGGTGATGTCAACCGCGACGGTGACACCACCGACCAGTGGGGGATCCTTTTCGACCCCGCCACGAACAACAGCTGGGTCGACACCGACCAGGACGGCGACTTCACCGACGAGGCCGTGATGCGGCCGTACAAGGAGAAGTTCGACGTCGGCTACTTCGGCACCGACAACCCGGCGACTCCGGTCACCGAACGGATGTCGTTCGTCGTCGAGTACCGCAAGAACGTCAATACCACTCCGGTCGGCGGACCGGGCCTGGTCGACTACGTCAACATCGGCATCATCGAGGGCGCGCACGGCACGCACGTCGCCGGCATCACCGCCGCCAACGACATGCTGGGCAACAGCGCGTTCGACGGCGCCGCACCCGGAGCCAAGATCGTCTCCTCCCGTGCCTGCTCCTGGGGCGGCGGCTGCACAGCCGCCGCGCTCACCACCGGCATGGCCGATCTGGTGATCAACCGCGGGGTCGACGTCATCAACATGTCGATCGGTGGCCTGCCGGCACTCAACGACGGCAACAACGCCCGCGCCACCCTCTACGACAACCTGATCACCACATACGGGGTGCAGATGTTCATCTCGGCCGGCAACTCCGGCCCGGGCGTGAACACCATCGGCGACCCGTCGGTGTCGAGCAACGTGGTCAGCGTCGCCGCCAGCGTCAGCAAGGACACCTGGCTGGCCAACTACGGCGCGGTGGTCAAGAAGAAGAACGCGCTGTTCAACTTCTCCTCACGCGGCCCGCGTGAGGACGGCGGCGCCAAGCCGAACATCGCCGCCCCCGGCTCGGCCATCTCCACCACCCCGGTCTGGCAGGCCGGCAGCCCGGTCGCCGAGGCCGGCTACGCGCTGCCGTCGGGTTACGGCATGTTCAACGGCACGTCGATGGCCTCGCCGCAGGCCGCCGGCGCCGCAGCGCTGCTGCTCTCGGCCGCCAGGGCCACCGACAAGGGCATCACCCCGGAGATGCTGCGCCGGGCGATCTACACCTCGGCCAAGCCGATCGCCGACACCCCCACCCAGGGGCAGGGCTACGGCATGTTCAACGTGTCGGGTGCCTGGAAGCTGCTCAAGAAGGGTGTGCAGACCCGCTCGTACACCTCCGACGCCCCGGTGTGCACGGTGCTCTCCGACCAGTTGGCCACCCCGAACCACGGCACCGGCCTCTACAATCGCTGCGGCTCCGCCGACGGCGGCCACAAGGTCAACCAGTCGAAGAAGTACCAGGTCAAGCTGGTGCGGACCAGCGGCCCGACAGGCAACGTCAGGCACAACGTCGGCCTGCGCGGCAACGACGGCACCTTCTCGGCGCCGAAGAAGGTCACGCTGCCGCTGAACAAGACGGTCACCATCACGGTCACCGCCAAGCCCAAGACCGCGGGCGCGCACGGCACGATCGTGACCGTCGACGACCCGGCCACCAGAACGATCGACTTCGAGTTCTCCGCCGTAGTGGTGGCCTCGAACGATGTCAGCAAGCCCAACTTCACCTACTCGGCGCAGGGCTCGGTCGATCGGAACAGCACCACGTCGTACTTCGTGACGGTTCCCCCGGGTGCCGGTGCGTTGCAGGTGAACCTCGGCGGCATCGCCACCGGGTCGCAGACCCGCTTCATCGCGATCAACCCGTGGGGCGTCCCGGTGGAGAGCACCTCCAGCCTGGCCTGCTTCACGAATCACATCAGCACGGTCGTCTGCAACGCGTTCGAGCGGGACTACCAGAACCCGCTGCCGGGCGTCTGGGAAATCGAGGTGGAGTCCCGGCGGACCTCGCCGTCGCTGAACAACCCGTACCAGATCACGGCACGGGTCCAGGGCGTAGCGGTCGAGCCGGCCGTGGTCGAGCTGCCGTCGGTCACCGCCGGCACCGCGACCCCGGTCACCTGGACGCTGAAGAACACCTTCGGTCCGGTCTCCGTGACCGGCCAGGGCGGTCCGCTGTCCAGCACGCACTCGGAGCGGCCGACCATCGTCGAGTACGCGACGCAGGAGTTCACCGTCGATGTGCCGGCGGGCGTCAGCAGCTTCACCGCCCGCATCGGTAACACGTCGAACGCCGGCGCCGACCTCGACCTGTTCGTCTACCGGGGCGGCAGCCTGATCGCCTACAACGCCGACGGTGACTCGGAGGAGTCTGTGACCCTGGCCAACCCGGCCGCGGGCACCTACACCGTCGTCGTCGAGGCGTACTCGGTCGACGGTGCCGGTGGCAGCACCGAGTACGACTACCGGGACTCATTCTCGTCCCCGGCGCTCGGCACCCTCTCGGCGTCGAGCAGCACCCTCGCCCTGGCCCACGGTGCCACCGGCACCATCTCGGGTACGGTGACGGCCCAGTCCGCCCCGTCCGCGGCCCGGGCGCTCTACGGTGAGCTGACCGTGGTGACCACCGAAGGCGCGGTCGTCGGCCGCGGCGAGGTCTCCATCGGCGCGGTGAACTGACACCCCGCACCACCAGGGAGCCCGTCTCCGGATCTTTCGGAGACGGGCTCCCGTCTGTCTACGACCGTTTCGAGGGCACGCCCACCAGACTCGCCCGCCTGCTACCGGACCGGCCCGACAGCCTCCGCCCGTTGCTCACGGCTCGCGCACAAACCCACCACCAGCAGCAGGTACGCGGTCAGCTCGGCGGCGACGGCCACCGCCACGCCCGGCGCGGCGAAACTCCCGCCGGAGTGAAACGTGAAGCTGAACAGGTAGCCGCGTTCCAGGGTGTGCAGCGGTAGCCACACGGTGCCGAGGACCCCGTCCAGCTGTGTCAGGGCGACCAGTGCCAGCAGGGCGGCACCCCCTGCGGCAAGCCGCCGCCGGTGCCCGGCCAGCAGGGCCACCAGGACGAGCGCGCCGACTACGAGCGCGAGGGGCGCCAGCACGGCCGGCACAAGTCGGGCCAGGTCCACACCGGACGGCCCGGCCGTACCGGGGCCTAGCCGCTCAGCCTCCCGCAACGTGAGGTGGATACCGACCAGCCGGACAGCCGTGTGACCGGTCACCAGCGCCACCGCCAACCCGGCCCCGACGAGGACGCCCCGACCCGGCCGGGCTTCACGCCGCCGCACGGTCAACATCAGCACCAGGACGACGACCAGGGCCGCCCAGCTCAGCCGGAGGCCGGTGACGAACTCCACGGTCGCGTCGACCGGGCCGGGCTTCATCATCTGCCGGTCCTGACGTTCGGCGACGGGCATCGTGGCCACCGCGTCGATGACCAGCACGGTGAGCGCCAGCGGTACCGCCCAGACGGGGAACGGCGCCCGGGCGGTCAGCGCGTACGCCGCCAGCAGCAACAGCGCGGCGACCTCAGCCTGACGCAGCAGCGGGACGCCGGTGCCGATGCCGACGACGTGGACGGCGGCCAGGAATCCGGCCGCCGCGGGGAGGACCGGTCGGTACCGCACTGAGGCATCCTGCCACCGTGCGGTGCCGGTGGTCATCCCTTGCCGTCGGTCGGTGGCGGCGCCAGGGCCGGTCAGCCGCGCTTGGCCGACGCCACCACGAACGGGGTGCCCTGCTGGCAGGTGGTCATCATGGTCGGGTCGGCGCGACCGGTCACCGTCACCGTCGCGCCGGCGGTGAGCACGTCGCGGGGCCCGCCGAGCAGCAGGTAGCCGTTCAGCAGCAGGCAGCCGGGCTCGACCCCGGAGTCGATCCGGCCGGTCAGGGTCACCTCGCCGGTCGTGGGTGGCTTTGTCGGGCTGCTCGGCCGGAGGGTCGGGGATGTCGGGTCCGTCGGGGATGTCGGGTCCACCGGGTCGGAGGGTGGGGGCGCGGATCCGGTCGGATCCGGGGTCGGCAGCTCGGTCACGGATGGCGCTCCCGTCGGGGTCAGGGTCGGGGTGGCGGAGCCGTCCCCCACGTCCTGACCGCCACAGGCGGCGAGCGCCGTGCAGACGATCAGCGCGGCGGCGACTTTCCGAAGGGTCCTCATGCCCAACTCTGACGCAGCGGGCCGGTCAACCGTTCCATCGGGCGGGTCAGCCCTGGGCCGCGGCAGCGGCCTTCATGTCGCGTTTGAGCTCCTGGGGCAGCGAGAAAGTGAGCCGCTCGTTGGCGGTCACCACCTCCTCCACGTCGGCGAAGCCGCGCTCGGCGAGGTACGCGAGCACCTCCCGGACCAACTCCTCCGGCACGCTGGCACCGGAGGTCAGGCCCACCGTACGCGCGTCGGCCAGCCAGGCATCGTCGATCTCGTGGGCGAAGTCGACCAGGTGCCCGGCGCGGGCGCCGGCGCCCAGCGCCACCTCCACCAGGCGCACCGAGTTGGAGGAGTTGCGCGAACCGACGACGATCACCACGTCGCACTCTGCCGCGATCTCCTTGATGACGTGCTGCCGGTTGCTGGTGGCGTAGCAGATGTCGTCGCTCGGCGGCGACTGGAGCATCGGCAGCCGCTTCTTGAGCCGGGCAACCGTCTCCATGGTCTCGTCCACCGACAGGGTCGTCTGCGACAGCCAGACCACCTTGTTCGGGTCGCGCACGGTGATCCGGTCGGCGTCCTCCGGGCCGTCCACCAGCTGGATGTGCGCCGGGGCCTCCCCGGCGGTGCCGATGACCTCCTCGTGGCCCTCGTGGCCGATGAGCAGGATGTCGTAGTCCTCGGCGGCGAACCGCTTCGCCTCGTGGTGCACCTTGGTTACCAACGGGCAGGTCGCGTCGATCGCCTTGAGCGAACGTTCCCTTGCCTGCTCGTAGACCTCGGGGGCCACACCGTGGGCGGAGAAGATCACCGTGGCGCCCTCGGGCACCTCCTCGTTCTCCTCCACGAAGATCGCGCCCTGCGCCTCCAGCGTCCCTACCACGTGCTTGTTGTGCACGATCTGCTTGCGCACGTAGATCGGGGCACCGTAGAGCTTCAGCGCCTCCTCGACGGTCTGCACCGCCCGGTCGACGCCCGCGCAGTACCCGCGGGGCTTGGCCAGGATCACGCGCTTGCCGGTCCGGGAAGTCCTCTGCGCCTCAGTCACCCGTTCATCGTACGTGCCGGGGCAGTCGGCGGCAGTGGCTGCGACCCGGACCACAGCTCCCGCCGCCCAGCCACCAGCCCCGTCGATCTAGGGCTGCATGTCGTTGCTGGAGATCGACTAACCACGTACGTCCCTAGATCGACCCGCAGGCGGACCGGGTAGGCGTCCGTCGCGACCGTAGGGTGGGTGGGTGGATTCTGGTACGGGCGGGAAGAGCAGCTCGGAGGAGCCGTGGCCGGTGCGGGTGGTCAGCCAGAAGGTCGGCGCCTGGGTCGCCCGGCTCGGCTGGGTGTGGGTGGACGGGCAGGTCGCGCAGATCAGCCGGCGGCCGGGCGCCAGCACCGTCTTCCTGACGCTGCGTGACCCGGCGGCCGACCTGAGCCTCACCGTCACCACCAACCGGGACGTGCTCGACTCCGGCGCACCGGAACTGCGTGAGGGCGCTCGCGTCGTGCTGCACGCCAAGCCGGAGTTCTACGCCGCCCGCGGGACGCTCAGCCTGCGCGCGGACGAGATCCGCCAGGTCGGGCTCGGAGAGTTGCTGGCCCGGCTGGAGAAGCTCAAGAAGCTGCTCGCCGCCGAGGGGTTGTTCGACCGGTCCCGCAAGCGCCGGCCTCCGTTCCTGCCGCAGCGGATCGGGCTGATAACCGGCCGGGCCAGCGCCGCCGAACGGGACGTGCTGACCAACGCCCGCCGGCGGTGGCCGGCCGTGGAGTTCCGGACGGTGAACGTGGCCGTCCAGGGCTCCGGCGCGGTCCCACAGATCGTGGACGCCCTCAAGGTGCTGGACGCCGATCCGAGCATCGACGTGATCATCCTCGCCAGGGGCGGGGGTGGCATCGAGGATCTGCTCCCCTTCTCCGACGAGGCGCTCTGCCGGGCCGTCTTCGCCTGCCGTACCCCGGTGGTCAGCGCGATCGGTCACGAGACAGACGCGCCGCTGGTCGACTACGTGGCTGACATCCGCGCATCCACCCCCACCGACGCGGCCAAGCGGGTGGTACCCGACCTGGCCGACGAGACACGCCTGATCAGCCAGGCCCGGCACCGCCTGCACCGGGCCGTGCACAATCTGGTTGACCGCGAGTCACACCGCATCGACGCGCTGCGCTCCCGGCCGGTGCTGGCCCGCCCACAGGTGATGGTCGAGCAGCGGGCGACCGACCTGGCCGCCCTACGCCAACGCGCCGGGCGCTGCCTGGACCACCGACTCAACGCCGCCGACGACGGCCTGCGGCACACCCTGGCCCGGCTGCGCGCGCTCTCACCGGCAGCCACCCTCGACCGCGGCTACGCGATCGTGCAGCGAGCCGACGGCCACGTCGTACGCGCGGCCACCGAGATCGCTCCCGGCGACCCGCTGCGGGTACGCCTCGCCGACGGTGAACTGTCCGCCACCGTCGAGGAACAGCCCTCACCCGTCGCCTAGGCCGATCTCGTTCGCGGGCAGGGCCCCGTGGTCAGCGCGGCGGGCCCGTTCCGCAGGTGGGCGGCGCCCTCGGAGGGCGGTGCGGTGGGCGGGGGTGTCGGTCGGTTGTGCTGAGATGGGTGCGATGACAGACGAGAAGACGAGCGGGTCGGACGAGCGGCTCAGCTACGAACAGGCCCGCGCCGAGCTGGCGTCGGTGGTGGAGCGGCTGGAGGCCGGCGGCACGTCGCTGGAGGAGTCACTGGCGTTGTGGGAACGCGGCGAGGTGTTGGCGGTCATCTGCCAGCGTTGGCTCGACGGTGCCCGCGCCCGCATCGACGGCGCCCGGCAGGACAACACCAGCTGACATCAGCCCGCGCCAGGGCAGGACCCAGCCGTCGCCGGGCAGCCCCACGGCCAGCGGTCCCGGACGGCCAGCACGGCGGAAGCCGCCAGAACCCCCGCCGCGATCCGCCGTCCTCGGTCGGGCGGGGCTGTCCGCCGTACTCAGTCGAATAGGTTGTACAGCTCCGGCGGTGCCTCGACGACCTGATCGGCCGTCGGTTTGGTCGCCGCGCCGCCCGTAAGGTCCAGATTAACCCAACTGTCCGGCTTCGCATGGACGAGGTCGAGGCTGATCGCCAGGTCGTCGGTCGGCTCGCCGAGGCGTACCCGCATCTCAGCGCTCCGGCTCGGCTGGTGGACCTGTCCTCGGCGACGGAGCCAGCACCGGACATGGTGAACCGGAAGTTGCCGTTGCTGATCTCTCGAGTGAAGTCCAGCATCACCCGCCTGGCGTCGCTGTCGACTCCCGACGCGGCACCGGAGGCGGTGGCGGTCGGCGTGGCGGTGGAGCCAGCGTCGCTGGTGGTGGCACAGGCGGGGACTCCGGGCGTGAACAGGGCGGCGGCCACGAGGCCGGCACCGGGTCGTCGAACGGTCATCGGTGTCTCCCAGCAGGGTCGCCGACGCATGTCGTGTCGGAGGCTCCCCCTTTCCTGTGCCCGCTGCACCGCCCGCGCAATCCTCCGGACCTCCACCTGAGGCCCGGTACACGAAAGGGGGTGGGCCGCGGCCCACCCCCTTTTTCGGCGCTTGCTGGTGCGACCTACTTGAACATCTCGTAGGTCTGCTCGCTCGCCTCGACGACCTGGTCAGCCGGCGGCTTCTGCACGGCGGTCGCGGCACCGTAGTCTGCGTAGGTGACCTTGAAGTCCTGCGCCTTGATCTCACCGGCCGCGGGCACGGACATGACCAGCTCGGTGAGCCGACCCTCGGCGTCCAGCTTCGCGCTGAACGGGATCGCCTTGGCCCTGTCGCCCAACGCCTTGAGCAGGTCCTCGTCGGCGGCGATCGAGTCCTGGACCGTGGAGAGGTCGAAGGTGCCGCTGTAGGCGCCCTCGCCGGTCTTCTGCACGTCGGTGAGGGCCTCGAACATCGCCGCGGCGTCGGCCGGGTCGGTGCCCTCCTTGAACACGTCCAGGCTCTTGGCCTCACTGGCCTTCGCGGCGTCGAGGTGCTGGTACTTGTCCTTGAACGCCTCCATCCCCGGAACGCCGGCGAACAGGTCACCCAGATCGACCTTCACCCACGTGTCGGGCTGGATCTGGATGAGGTCGAAATCCATGGTGAAGTCTTCGCCGCCCATGTTCATGGTCATCTGGGCGCTGTTGCTGGGCTTGTGGAGGGTGCCCTTGCCCGTCATCGAGTCGGCCGCGATGGTGAAGGTGAAGTTGCCGTCGGCCAGCCCCTTGGTGGAGGCGACCAGCGCCGCCTTGGGGTCTGCCGGAACGGCCGACTCGGGCGAGGAGCCCGTGGACGACGAGTCGGTAGCGCTGGAGTCGCAGGCGGCCAGGCCGGAAACGAGCAGCGTGGCGGCGATGACGCCCACGCTCCACCGTCGAATCTTCACAGATCGTTCTCTCTTCGAACAGGAGAGCCACACCGGTTCGGGCCGGCAGGCATCGAACCCGGGGAGCGTAGCGGATCCGGGCGACAACCTGGGGCGCCTTTCAGGCGACGGCGGTGGCGAACGCCCGCAGTTCGTTGTCCCGGGCGTCACCGACGACGATCACCGTACGCTCCGGCTGGAGCAGCACCAGCGCCTGCTCATTGCCGCGTGCCGTGTACCGCTGCCAGGTGCTGGTCCCGAGGTCGGTCTGCCCCTGCCGGCGCCCCTCGGCGGTCAACTCGGCCGGTAGCAGCCGTTCCGGCGGCACGTTGCTCTGCACCAGTTGCAGGCCACGCCCTTCCGGGGTGATGTAGCCCACGCGCAGGATCGCGCCGTCCTCGGCGGTGCGGTAGGCCGCGCGCACCGGCTTCCACCCGTCGCCCAGTCCGGCGGGCTCGCTGACCGGAAACACGCCAGCCGACTTCGCCTGGTCGAAGGCCGGTGCCGGGTCGACCGTGTTCGCCTCGTCCCCGCCGAGGAACCCCCGGTAGAAGGCGAGCAGCAGGGCGATCGGGATCAGCAGCACCAGCAGCGAGATCGCCATGTCCCGGGGCGATCGTGCTGACCTCTCGGCACCAGCCGCGCCCGGCGTCACCGCCTCTGCGGCCGGTAACGGCGGCTCCGGCCGTTGCGGGGGTATGTCCGACCCGTCAGCCCGGCCGGCGGTCGGCCGGTCACCGGTCGAGGGCTCGTCTGCGGGTGTGCGGTCGGCAGGCTGTGCGGGTTCCACCTCGCCATTCTCGCAGCCGCCCGACCGGCGGTATCCGGCCCATCACCGCCCCGCCCTGCCCCGGTGTCCGCCATCGTGTGAGGATCAGGAACAAAGCCGGCAACGCCGGCCCGCCCCGCACCGCCGCGAGGAGGAGCCGCTTCATGACGACCACCAGGACGCGAACCCCACAGAACCTCGACCGTAACCTCGCCCTCGACCTGGTACGGGTCACCGAGGCGGCGGCGATGGCTGCTGGCCGGTGGGTCGGCCGGGGTGACAAGGAGGGCGGCGACGGCGCCGCCGTCGACGCCATGCGCAAGCTGATCAACTCGATCCCGATGACGGGCATCGTGGTGATCGGCGAGGGTGAGAAGGACAACGCTCCGATGCTCTTCAACGGTGAAGAGGTCGGTGACGGCACCGGTCCGGCGGTGGACGTCGCGGTCGACCCGATCGACGGCACCACCCTGATGGCCAAGGGGATGCCGAACGCCCTCGCCGTGCTCGCGGTGGCCGAGCGCGGGGCGATGTTCGACCCGAGCGCCGTGTTCTACATGGACAAGCTCGCCGTCGGACCGAACTACGCGGACGTGGTGGACATCGACGCCGGCACCGCCGAGAACCTGCGGCGGATCGCGAAGGCCAAGGGCACCAGCATCTCCGAGGTCACCGTCTGCGTGCTCGACCGGCCCCGGCACGAGGAGCTGGTCGGTCAGATCCGTCGGGCCGGAGCTGGTATCCGCTTCATCTCCGACGGGGACATCGCCGGTGCCATCGCCGCGGCGCGCGACGAGTCGGAGGTGGACGTCCTGATGGGCATCGGCGGCACGCCGGAGGGGATCACCGCAGCCTGTGCCCTCAAGTGCATGGGCGGGATGCTACAGGCCAAGCTCTGGCCGCAGGACGAGGCCGAGCGGGAGAAGGCGCTCGCGGCGGGACACGACCTGGACCGGGTACTCACCACCGACGACCTGGTCACCGGGGACAACTGCTTTTTCGTGGCCACCGGCATCACCTCCGGTGACCTGCTGCGCGGGGTGCGGTACCGGGCCGGTGGGGCGTACACCCAGTCGATCGTGATGCGCTCCAAGAGCGGCACCATCCGCGTGATCGACTCGTACCACCGGTTGGAGAAGCTGGCGCTCTACTCGGCGGTGGACTTCGACGGCCGGCCGCTGGACGAGCAGGCTTGAGCGAGCGAACCACCAGGCACAGCGGGGTGGGGTGAGGGGAACGGTCGCAGCGGCGACCCGGACGACGGTTTCGGCGGGCCGCCGCGCCGGTGCGGTGGGGCTGGCGGCGTTCGCCGGGGTCGCCGTGGCCACCCAGTCACGGATCAACGGCGAGTTGGGCGGGCGCCTCGGTGACGGCGTCGCCGCCGCCGTCGTCTCGTTCGGTTCGGGCCTGCTGCTGCTGATACTGCTGGTGCCTGCCACCGCCAGCGGTCGGCTGGGTCTGGTCACGCTGCGCACCGCACTGTCACGGGGCACACTACGGCCCTGGCAGTGCCTGGGCGGCGGGTGCGGTGCGTTCCTGGTGTTCACCCAGGGAGCCACCGTCGGCGCACTGGGCGTCGCGGTGTTCACCGTGGCGATCGTGGCCGGCCAGTCCGCCAGCAGTCTGGCCGTCGACCGGGCTGGGATCGGCCCGGGCGGCCGGCAGCCGGTGACCGCCGCCCGGCTGGCCGGGGCGGCGCTGACCGTGGCGGCGGTGCTGCTGGCCGTCAGCGACCGGCTCCGGGAGCCGGCGACGCTGGGTCTGGCCCTGCTGCCGCTGCTGGCCGGTGTGGCAGTGGCGTGGCAGCAGGCGGTGAACGGGTGGGTCCGGGTGGTGACGGGTAGCACGCTGACCGCCACCCTGGTCAACTTCGCCGCCGGTACGGCGGTCCTGCTGGCCGCGTTCGCCGTCAGTCTCGCGCTGCGCGGGCTCCCTTCCGGTGACCTGCCCGCCGAGCCCTGGCTCTATCTGGGCGGACCGATCGGCGTGGCGTTCATCGCGGTGGCGGCGGCGGTCGTCCGGCTCACCGGCGTACTGCTGCTCGGCCTGGCCACCGTCGCCGGCCAGGTCGTCGGCGCGTTGCTGCTGGATCTGGCGTTGCCGTCGGCGGCTTCGCACCCCGACGCGACCACCGTGCTCGGCGCCGTTCTCACCCTCGTCGCCGTGGCGGTCGCCGCGCTCGGCGGGCGGTTCATGGCATGGTCATCGGGGATTCGGAGCGGTACGGCCCGTCGAGGTCGGATCGGCGGCGGCGAAAGATGACCGCGGCCACGATGCCGCCGAGCAGCCCGAAGAGGTGGCCCTGCCAGGAGATCCGTTCGTCGGTGGGCAGCACACCGACCAACTGGCCGCCGTAGAGCAGACCGACCAGCAGGAAGACGGCGAAGTTCCACCAGCTCCGCTCGACGATGCCGCGGGTGAGCAGGATGCCGAGGTAGCCGAAGATCACCCCGCTGGCACCGACCACGATCGTGCTGGGCGAGCCGGTGAACCACACGCCCAGGCCGCTGACCAGGACGATCACCAGGGTGGACCAAAGGAACCGGCGCGCACCCGCGGCCAACACGAAGGTGCCGAGCAGGATCAGCGGGATGCTGTTGCTGTAGAGATGGTCGAAGCCGTGGTGCAGGAAGGGTGAGAAGAAGACCCCGTCCAGCCCGTCGATACGCTGCGGGATGATGCCGGCGGCGGAGTCGAAGCCGGCACCGAGCCACTGGTCCAGGCCCTCGATCAGGAACAGGACCGGCACCACGGCACACATGGCGACGAAGGCACGGCCGATGGACGCGTAGAAGGCCGCGGTGCCGAACCGGTCGGGGTCACCGCTTCCGGGGTGCAGGGTCACCTGTCAACAGCTATCAGCAATTGTCGGCAGGCGCCACTTTTCACCCTCGTGGACCTGACCTGGTCCATCGCCCGTCCGGGGAGTCGAAAGACGCGGTGGGGAAGGTCGACCGACTGCCGATCTCCCCCACCGCGTCGTTCAGGTCAGTAGGAGCCCGTGTTCTGCGACTTCGCCCACGCGCCGCAAGGGTTGCCGTACCGGCCCTTGATATAGCCGAGCCCCCACTTGATCTGGGTGACCGGGTTGGTCTCCCAGTCGGCGCCGACCGACGACATCTTGTTGCCCGGGTATGACTGCGGGATGCCGTAGGCCCCGGAGGAGGGATTGCGGGCCTTGTGGTTCCAGCCGCTCTCCTTGTTCCAGAGCTTGTTGAGGCAGGGGAACTGGTCGATCTTGAATCCTGCGTCGATCATCATCGCGCAGCCGACCTTCCGGTTGCCGCTGAATTCCTCGCAGGACTCGGGGATCGGCCCGTCGTACGGCTTCGCGATCCGGGCCGCGGCCTCCCTGGCCTTTTCTTCGGCGGCCTTCTTCCGCGCCGCCTCCTCAGCCTTGCGGGCCTTCTCGGCGGCGGCCCGGGCCTGTTTCCTGACCTCGGTTGCCTGCTGTCGGGCGGCCCGAACCTGGCGGGAGACCGCCTGTTCCTGCCGATAGTCGACGTCGATCTCGGTGACGCTTCCGGCCACCTGCGCGCCCAGGCCCGGGCGCTGGGACTGGCGGTCCTCGCTGAGGTAGAAACCACCGGCTACGCCCACGGAGAGCAGCGCGAAAGCTGCGGTGCGGGCGGCGAACCGGCGCCACGGCCGACTCACGAAGTAATCCCTTCGTCGGGGGCAGGGTCACGGCGGGACCACGACCGCAGGGGTCGAAGCGCGCCGCGAGCGCCCGCGACCGGCGTGCCGATCGCCGTTGACGCACCGCGTCCGCCTGCCGGAGGCGTCCGCTCCCTCGTGGGGTGACGAACGATCACCAACGATGCGTCGGGTGCGTGGGCGCCCGTGGGACACCATCGCGCACAGTGAGGCTGATGGGAAACCGCCAGTCTTTATTGTGACGTGGGTCACATTTAGAACGTCATTGAACACGCCCTAAACGGGCATCAGCTTGGGATGTCCTCCAGCAGGTCCGTCACCATTGCGGCAATTGGCGAACGCTCTGAACGGCTGAGTGTGACGTGCGCGAAGAGCTGATGACCCTTGAGCGCCTCGATCACGGCGGTGACCCCGTCGTGTCGCCCGACCCGCAGATTGTCCCGCTGGGCGACGTCGTGGGTCAGCACCACCCGTGAGCCCTGACCGATCCTGGAGAGCACGGTCAGCAGTACGCCGCGCTCCAGGGACTGCGCCTCGTCGACGATCACGAAGGCGTCGTGCAGGCTGCGCCCGCGGATGTGGGTCAGCGGCAGCACCTCCAGCAGGCCGCGCGAGGTGACCTCCTCCAGGACGTTCTCGTGCATCACCGCGCCGAGCGTGTCGAAGACCGCCTGGGCCCACGGCGACATCTTCTCCGACTCCGAGCCCGGCAGGTAGCCCAGTTCCTGGCCACCGACGGCGTACAGCGGACGGAAGACGATCACTTTCTTGTGCCGGCGACGCTCCATCACCGCCTCCAGCCCCGCGCAGAGCGCCAGGGCGGACTTCCCGGTGCCGGCCCGGCCGCCGAGCGAGACAATCCCGATCGACTCGTCGAGCAGCAGGTCGAGGGCGATCCGCTGCTCGGCGGAGCGCCCGTGTACGCCGAACGCCTCACGGTCACCACGGACCAGCCGGACGGTCTTGTCCGGCATCACCCGGCCGAGCGCCGAGCCCCGCGACGAATGCAGCACCAGGCCGGTGTGGCAGACAAGGCCGGCCGCCGCGTCCACGTCGATGGCCTCCCCGGCGTACAGCCGGCCAATGTCGTCATCACCCAGCTCCAGCTCGGCCATCCCGGTCCACGTCGGGTCGCTCGCCTGCCCGTGCCGGTACTCGTCAGCCCGCAGTCCCACCGAGGCGGCCTTGACCCGCAACGGCATGTCCTTGCTGACCAGCGTCACCTCCCGCCCCTCGGCGGCGAGGTTCAGCGCGACGGAGAGGATCCGCGCGTCGTTGGACTCGTTGCGGAACCCGGGCGGCAGCACGCCGTCGTCGGTGTGGTTCAACTCCACGCGCAGGGTGCCACCGACGTCGTTGGCGGGTATCGGCCGGTCGAGCCGGCCATGGCGCACCCGCAACTCGTCCAGCATGCGTAGCGACTGTCGGGCGAACCAGCCCAGCTCCGGGTGTTGACGCTTGCCCTCCAACTCGGAGATCACCACCAGCGGGAGCACCACCTCGTGCTCGGCGAAGCGGTGGAACGCCGCCGGGTCGCTGAGCAGGACGGAAGTGTCCAGGACGAAGGATTGGCCCGCTGGTCGGGGCTCCCTGGTGTCGGCCGAACCCGCGGCCGCGGTACGGCGGCTCCGGGTGCTGCGGCGGATCGTGGCAGTCGCGGCCGGGCCCTGGTCGGTACCGGTGGTCGTACGGCGAGTCGTCACAGGCCTGCTCCGGCGGATGGGCACCCAGCCATCCGCGGTCCGCCTCCTCCGGATGCCCGGCGGACACGGGGTCGGATGCGGGCCCCGTGCGCGAGGTCGCAGGCCGGGCGGGCCGGCTGGCTCGGGACAACCCCGCGCCATGCCTAGACGCTAGCTCCCCGTACCCGTCCCGGCTAGGGCCTGTGCCGAAGTCCCCGGTCGAGCCGAGGCGGCGGTCCGGGCGGCGTTGTGGAACCGGCCGGGATGCATGCCCCCTGCGCGCATCCCGGCCGGTGGGACCACCGTCACCGGTCTGACGTGGCCCGGCGACGCCGCCCGAAGGGGGTACGCGTCGCGGTCTGCAGGACGGGCCCGGCCCGTCGGCCGGTTCAGCCCGTACGTCGGACGAGGGTGCCGGTCGAGTGCCGACCGGTGACCGGAGCGGCCGGCTCCGCGAAGGACGATCCGGTGTACGTGGTACCCGGCCGGTCCACCGTGGCGGCCACCCGGGTGGGGGCCGGGGAGGGCGCCGCGACCGCCAGTGCGGACGCGATCGCGGCCTGGGCGTCCCGGCGGCGGCGGTTCCACGCGCCACGGTCGCCGTCGAAGTAGCCCTGCCGGTAGCCGAAGCGGTACCCGATCCGGTAGCTGAGTTGCCCGTGCAGCCGCCCAGCGGCATAGCTCGTGGCGGCGAGCACGAGGACGAGGAAGATCGCGAGGAACGGGCTCATCCGGCTACTCCCCTCCGTCGCGCGCCCCTCATCGCTCCTCCGGTTCGATGGCGGTGGGGTCGGCGACCAGGAGCCGGTCGAGGTCGTCGGTGCCGACCTCCTCCACCAGCTCGACGCTGATGCGGCAGCCGTCCATGACCACCTCGGCCACCGACGACCGGCGGATCTCGCCGCCGGCATCGTAGACCCGGACGCTCAGCTCCGGACAGCCGAGGTGGGTTCGCCAGGCGTTCCACTCGGCCCGGTCGGCGACGCTCAACGACAGGTACCGGCAGCCCCGGGCGAGGTACAGGCGCCATGGCGCGCTCAGCCCGGCGGCGACCCCCTCTGCCACCAGACCGAATGCCTGGGCACGGGTGGCAAGTTCGGTCACCGCATCCCCCTCGCAACGGACGCGTGACGCAGGTGAGCATTGATCGTCTCAGGCGCGTGACACACCGCGGATTGTCCCATGAGCGTGACAGTATCAGCTTTTCGTTCGTTTGCCTCCGCACCCACGTACATCTATCCTTCGCAGGTGACACCCCTCAGGAAGAGTGCCGGAACGCCCTCCGGCCACATCGGCATGACGTCACGCAAGCGTGACAGAAGCGTGGCAGGATCCCCTACCAGGGCACGACGGTCGTACGGTCACGAGGTGACCGAGACGGCCAATGCGCGGAAGATCGCCTTCGCCACCTTCGTCCGGCGGGCTCTCGACGAGGCCCGCGCGACCCGGGCCTGGAGTGGCACCGAGGTCTCCCGGCGCACCGGCGTCTCCCGTCAGACCATCAACCGCTGGGTACGCGGCGACTGGGCCAGCGACCCGGAGGCCGAACGGGTGGTGGCGTTCTGCGAGGGCCTGGGGCTCGACCCGGCCGCCGCCTTCGCGGCGCTGGGCTGGGACCGGACGGCCTCCCGCCGGACGCCTCCGTCGCCACCACCGATGGACCCCGACGTGGAGGCGCTGCTACGCCGGCTAATCGACCCGGACGTCTCGGACGCCGAGAAGTTCCACATCCGAGAAACCATTCGTTATCTCGCATACCGCCCGACGCTTCCGCTCGGTGTCCGAAAACGAGATGGCGCGGCTGGCTAGATCCTCAGATGGCGAAAGAACGGCAGGTCAGCCTCATTCGTTTCGCTACGGGGCGGGAACGGGCGCGCTAGCGTCCGTATTCGTACTGCTTGGGCTCGTCGTCGGCGGGGGGACGGGACAAGGCCGAACCCAGCCCTGCGGGACAGAAGGGGGTCTCTCCATGACCCTGAAATGGTTTGCAGTCGTGGTCGCCACGGTCTCGGTGACGCTGTGCGTAACCGGAAACGCGGTGACCCTGGCCCTGAACGGCGGGCAGCTGCCGCTGCTCGTCAACCTATTCGCGCTCGCCACGGCGGGCACCGCGATCGTCCTGGCCGTCGTCGCCGAGTTGCACGACCGGCTCGACGACCGACTCACCGCACTCACCGAATTCCTGGTGGAGCGGCTGCGGGAGATCGAGACGCACACCGGCGACCGGAACTCCGGCTTCGTGGAGGGCTACCTGCTCAGCCACGGGCAGGAGGCGGCCGTAGTGCCGTTCGGACGCCGGGGACGTGGGGCCGCCGAACGCTGATCACGCCTGTCAACGGTCCGGGTTCCGCGCCAGGATTGAGCCGCCGAAGCCGGGGTACGCTGTCGCGCGTGCCGCCGTTGAATCTGGGCAACCAGCAGCCTAAGACCCCCCTTGACGCCGACCAGGCATGGCGGGCAACCGCCGACCGGGCGGCCGAGACCGTGCTCTTCTTCGACTTCGACGGCACCCTCGCGCCGGTCGCCGACGATCCGACACAGGTACAGCCCGCGCCGAAGGTGCTGGCCGCGATCGAGGCCCTGGCCCCGGCGGTACGCCGCGTCGCCATCGTCTCCGCCCGACCGGTGGCGTTCCTGCGTGAGCACTTCGACGGGCTCGTCGGCGTCGACCTGTACGGCCTCTACGGCTTGGAACACAGCCATTCCGGCGGCACCACCGTCACTGAGCCGGCCGCGCTGCCATGGGTACCGACAATGGCCGAACTCGCCGGCCTCGGCCGCGCCGAACTACCGCCCGGCACCCTGGTCGAATACAAGCGGCTCTCCGTTGCCCTGCACTGGCGTACCGCCCCGCAGCTCGCCGCCACCGTCGAGCAGTGGGGCCGCGACCAGGCCGAGCGTCTCGGCCTGCGGGTACAGATCGGGCGGATGGTGCTGGAGATCAAACCACCGGTCGACCGGGACAAGGGCATGGTGATCGACGAGCTGGTGCAGGGGGCGCGCGGAGCCTGGTACTTCGGTGACGACGTCTCCGACATCAAGGCGTTCGCCGCGCTGCGGGCCCGCGCCGCGGGCGATCCCGACTTCCTCGGCGTCTGTGTCGCCGTCGCCAATCCGGAGACCGGTGACGAGGTCGCCGGGGCCGCCGACCTCACCATCGACTCACCGGCCGCCCTGGGTGACTTCCTCACCGAGGCCACCCACCACCTCGCCTGAACCCTCGTCCTGGCGGACCGGTCCGACTCAGACTCCGTAGCGGCGCTGGCGGGTGGCGTACGAGCGCAGGGCGCGGAGAAAGTCGACACGCCGGAAGTCCGGCCAGTTCAGCTCGCAGAAGTAGAACTCCGAGTGTGCCGACTGCCAGAGCATGAAACCCGAGAGGCGCTGCTCACCGCTGGTCCGGATGATCAGATCCGGATCCGGCAGCCCGCGCGTGTAGAGGTGCTCCGAGATGTCGTCGACGTCGAGCGAGCCGGCCAACTCTTCCAGCGTGCCGCCGTTCGCCGCGTGTTCCGTCAGCAGCGAGCGCACCGCGTCAGCGATCTCCCGCCGGCCGCCGTAGCCGACCGCGATGTTGACCTGCGCGCCGCCGCCGCGCTCCCGGGTCCGCTCCTCCGCCGTCTTGAGCGCGGTCGCGAGCCGCGTCGGCAGCACGTCGAGCGCACCGACCATCCGTAGCCGCCAGGGATTGCCCTCCTCGGCCAACTCGGTGGTCAGATCCTCGATTATCTGCAGCAGCGGATCAAGTTCCGCCGCCGGACGCGACAGGTTGTCGGTGGAGAGCAGCCACAGCGTCACATGTCGCACCCCGGCGGCCTCGCACCAGCGCAGCAACTCCTTGATCCGCTCGGCACCCATCCGGTGCCCGTCGTTCGGGTCGACGAGGCCCATCTCCCGGGCCCACCTACGGTTGCCGTCGCACATCACACCCACGTGGTGGGGAACCGGGCAGCCCGCGAGCTTGGCGGTCAGCCGCCGCTCGTAGACGGAGTAGAGAAGTTTCCGCAGAGTCATCACCCTGCAGCGTAGCGAGCCGCCGCGCCGATCAGTGTGCCGGTGGCCGTTGCCGCGCCGGCAGGCCGAGGGCGATAAGTCCGAGCGTACGGCCGTTCAGTAGACCGTCGCCCAGTCCCAACTCGGCGACGGTACCGAAGGCACGCTCGTCCCGGCTGGCGGCGCGCACCGTCGCGTCCACGATCCGGCGGTGGCGGGCCAGCCAGGCCGCCGCCGAGCTGTGCCTCAGGTGCCGGCCCAGCCGGCGGCGTAACGCAGCCGCATACCGACGCGCGGCCTGTTCGGGCACGCCCGTCGCGGCGGCCCCCGCCAGTGCGCCGGAGCGCAGTGCGTAGAAGATTCCCTCGCCGGTGAGCGGATTTATCAGCGAGAGCGCGTCACCGGCCAGCAGCATCCGGCCCCGCCCCGGCACCGGCCGGAACGTGGACAGCGGCAGGTGATGGGCGCGCAACCCGCTCACGGTCGCCGGATCGGTGCCGGGCAGCAGCGCCGCGAGCCGGTCGAGCAGCTGTGCGCGGGTCAGCGGGTCACCGCGCAGGACCTCCCCGTACCCGACGTTCGCGCGGCCGTCACCGATCGGGAACGCCCAGGCGTACGCCGGCCAGCGGGCGGCCGAGGTGACGATGAGCTGCGTCGGCGGTCCGGGTAGGGCGGGCGCGTACCCCCGGATGGCCAACGCCAGGTGGCGATCCGGATTGTTCCGCTGGCCCAGCGCTCGGCGGACGACGGAGGCGGCGCCGTCCGCGCCGACCACCACCCCGGCGGCGATCTCGCCGTCCAGCACCACCCGGTCGCCGCGCACCTCGACCCGGCGGACCGCCCGCCGGGCCAGCACCGCGCCGGCATCGACCGCCGCCGCCACCAGCCGGGCGTCGAAGACCTCCCGCGGCACGGTGAACGCGGGCCTCGGCAGCCGCCGCGTCACCGCACCGCCGTCGGGTGCGACGAGCCGAAGCGTCGGCACGGGTGGATAGCCGGCCACCGCGTCGGTCACCCCCAGCTCGGCGAGTACGTCCAGGGCGCCCACGGCGATCCCGTCACCGCACGCCTTGTCGCGGGGAAAGTCGGCGCGGTCCAGCAGCAACACCCCCGCCCCCGCCCGGCGGGCCGCCAGGGCCGCTCCCACCCCCGCCGGTCCCGCACCGACCACCACCACATCGAACTCGTCGCGCACAGCCTCTCCTCCCCGGCCAAGACCAGCACCCCCGCCCCGACGCGGCCACCGCCGCGCCACCGCACCGCCGTCGGATGCGACGAACCGGAGCGCCGGCACCTTCGGAGGCTGTCGCGCGCCTCCTCTGCACTGCCTCAGACCCAACGCACCGCTATCCTCCCGGAATCGTTGCGCCCGGTGAAGCAGAGCGAAGGGGCCAGGCCAGCGGAGGGGCCAGGCCAGCGGAGGGGCCAGGCCGCAGTACGGCCCCGCGCCGCGTGTACGCGTGCGGCCCGGCGGCGGCGCAGGCGGCTGCTGCAGAACTGCGACGGGAGAGAGATCAGCCGGCGACCGGGGCGGTCCGGGCGGCGCGACGGATGCCGTAGACGACGAGCACGGCGGCCGCGACCAGCGGCGCGCCGTCGCGGACCAGGCCGTCGACGCCGAGCAGCCACCAGCACAGCGGCAGGTCAACGGCGAGCACCGCGGCGGTGACCACGATCAGCAGCGTGCCCGCCCACCGCCGACCACGCATCAGGAACGCGGTGCAGAACAGCACCAGGTAGGTGGCCGCGATGCCGGCGCCCAGCCAGAACAGCGCCGCGGGCACGGCGAGCAGTCGCCCGTCCAGGGTCGCGGCGCTGGCGACCAGCGCCGGCACCAGCATCAGCGGGCCGTAGGTGAAGGCGGCCACCCGGCTGGTCAACAGCCAGGCGCTCGCCTCCGGCCGGCTCGGCGGCGTCCCCCGCCAGGAGATCCCGGAGCGGTCGATGACCAGTCGGGGGCGGTGCCGCACCAGATGGTCGGCGAGCGCCGGGGAGCGGTACAGCAGCCAGACCACGGCGATACAGAGCGCGGTGAGCAGGGCGAATCCGAGTACGCCGGGCAGCGGCGGCACCCCTTGGCGGGGCACGATCAGCTGACCGACCGCGAAGACCGTGGTCACGGCGAGGATCAGGCCGAACGGACGGGCCACCGTCCGGCCGCGGCGCACATGCCCGATGAGCAGCAGGAAGCCGAACGAGCGCAGCATCGCCCAACCGGTCCGAACGGCGAGCCCGAAACCCTGCTCCGGCGCGTACCACCAGTTGAGCACCTCGACCACGACCGTGGCCGCCGCGGTCACCGCCAGCAAGGTGGTCAGCGCCCGGACGGCGGACGGCCGCCGGACCTCGGTCTCGGCGGCCGTCCTCATGAGATCCGATGATGCCCGGATCCGGCGTGGATCACACCCCCCGCTGTGGCTGGGCCGCGTCGAGCCGGGCGCGCAGGGCGTCCAGTTCCGCCCAGAGGACGCCCGGAAGCTTGTCGCCGAACTTCTCGAACCACTCGGTGACCAGCGGCAGTTCGTCCCGCCACTCGTCCGGGTCTACCTTCAGCGCGATCCGTACGTCCTCCGGGGTCATGTCCAGGCCGTCGACGTCGAGGGCGTCCGGGGCCGGCACCATGCCGATCGGCGTTTCGACAGCCTCCGCCCGGCCCTCGATCCGCTCGACGATCCACTTGAGCACCCGCGAGTTCTCGCCGAAGCCCGGCCACAGGAAGTTGCCCTCCGGGTCCTTACGGAACCAGTTGACGTAGTAGATGCCGGGCAGCTTCGACTCGTCGCCGTCAGCGCCCTTGGCCATCTCGATCCAGTGCCGGAAGTAGTCGCCACCGTGGTAGCCGATGAACGGCAGCATCGCCATCGGGTCCCGGCGAACCACGCCGACCGCGCCGGACGCGGCGGCGGTGGTCTCCGAGGAGAGGGTGGCCCCCAGGTAGACGCCGTGCACCCAGTCGCGGGCCTCGGTGACCAGTGGGACGGTGTCCCGACGCCGGCCGCCGAACAGGATGGCGTCGATCGGCACCCCGTTGGGGTCGTAGTAGTCCTCGGCGAGGATCGGGCACTGGGTGATCGGGGTACAGAACCGGCTATTCGCGTGCGAGGAGAGGCTGTCGCTCTCCGGCGTCCAGTCGTTGCCCTTCCAGTCCGTCAGGTGGGCCGGCGGCTCGCCCATGCCCTCCCACCAGATGTCACCGTCGTCGGTGAGGGCGACGTTGGTGAAGACGGAGTTGCCCCGGTCGAGCGTCCGCATGGCGTTGGCGTTGGTCTTCCAGTCGGTGCCGGGCGCGACACCGAAGAGGCCGTACTCGGGGTTGATCGCGTAGAGGCGACCGTCCGGACCGAACCGCATCCAGGCGATGTCGTCGCCGATCGTCTCGACCTTCCAGCCCGGGATCGTCGGCTCCACCATGGCCAGGTTGGTCTTGCCGCAGGCCGACGGGAACGCACCGGCGACGTGGTAGACCCTGCCCTCCGGAGAGGTGATCTTCAGGATCAGCATGTGCTCGGCGAGCCAGCCCTCGTCGCGCCCCATCACGCTGGCGATCCGCAACGAGTAGCACTTCTTGCCGAGCAGCGAGTTGCCGCCGTAGCCGGAGCCGAAGGACCAGATCTCCCGGGTCTCCGGAAAGTGCGAGATGTACTTGGTGTCGTTACACGGCCAGGCCACGTCCTGCTGGCCCGGTGCCAGCGGCGCGCCGATCGAGTGCAGGGCGTGCACGAACTCTGCGTCGTCGCCCATCGCCTCCAGGATCGCCGCACCCATCCGGGTCATGATCCGCATCGAGGCGACCACGTACGGGCTGTCGGTGATCTCGATGCCGAACATCGGCTTCTCCGCCTCGACCGGACCCATGACGAACGGGATGACGTACATCGTCCGGCCGCGCATCGAACCGCGGTACAGCTCCGTCATGGTCCGCTTCATCTCGGCTGGGGCCATCCAGTTGTTGGTGGGCCCGGCGTCGGATTCGTCTACGGAGCAGATGAAGGTGCGCTCCTCGACCCGGGCGACGTCCGTCGGGTCGGTGCGCGCGTAGAACGAGTTGGGCTTCTTCTCCGGGTTCAACCGGATGAGGGTGCCGGCCTCGACCAGCTCGTCGGTGAGGCGACGCCATTCCTGGTCGGACCCGTCCACCCAGACAACCTGGTCAGGGGTGGTCAGTTCAGCGACCTCACGGACCCAGGCGAGCAGCTTCGGGTGGGACGTAGGGGCCTGATCGATACCCCGAACGGTGGCCGGAGCAACCATGACACATCTCCTTGTGGTCGACGCTGACCGGTCTATGGAGTGCACGAGTTTCGGCGCCGCCTGCGCGTCGCCTTCGTGGAAACCTGGGATTGGCCTCAGCGTAAACTGATGGACCTCTCCAGTCAGTGATACTGGTTGTGAAGAACTGCACAAGGTGCGGCCGTGCTGCGGTATCACGAGCCTTTACCCGCTTTCACGCGCAGTTTCACGCAAATCCTCCGGGCAACCTGCGGTCAACGGACAGCGGTGGAGAGATTTTCGACCGCCAGCGCGGAAGCGGAAAAGGATGCCCGATTGCACGGATCCGGTTACGGTCCGTTCCGCGCCCGCCGACCCTCCGCAGCGGCGTACCCCGCTGGTCGTTGCTACCCGTCCAGCGGGCCGCCAACCGGTAGGCTCGCACGGTGGCCGCGACGATGACCGGGGAGCCAGGCTCCCGGCAGACCCGCCCGGGTCTGGTCCACTCCCTGATGGACCGTTTCGGTCACCTCGTCAAGGAGCTGAGCAAGTTCGCAACCGTGGGCGGCTTCGCCTTCCTCGTGGACTTCGCCCTGTTCAACTATCTGATCGGCCCACAGGGCGTGGAGCAGATCACCGCCAAGACCATCTCGACGGTGATCGCGGCGACCTTCGCCTTCCTCGGCAACCGGTTCTGGACGTGGCGACACCGCCAGCGCTCAAACCCGGCGCGCGAGTACGCCCTGTTCTTCTTCTTCAACGCGGTTGGCCTGGGCATCGCGGTGGCCTGCCTGGCCATCAGTCACTACGGGCTCGGCAGCATCTGGCCGGCGGTCTTCCAGACCCGGCTGGCCGACAATCTCGCCAGCTTCGTCGTGGGTACCGGGCTCGGCACGCTGTTCCGATTCTGGTCGTACCGACGGTTCGTCTTCGTGGATGCGGGAACCCCAACCGCTGCGGAAGCGGGCCCGGACCGCAGCGCGTGACCTGCCGCGCACTCGGATCGATCGAAACAGCCGACCCTGACCCAAGGCCCTAAGGTGTTGCGCATGCCTCTCGTCCGTCTGCTACCCGAGCGCTGGCAGAAGTTCATCCATGAGGCGCTTAAATTTGGCCTGGTCGGCGGCGTCAACACGGTCATCAATTACGCGGTGTTCAACGCACTCGCACTCACGGTCTTCGTCGACGGCCAGCTGAAGGCGACCGTGGTCGCCACGATCGTGGCGACCATCACGTCGTATCTGATGAATCGCCACTGGACGTACCGGGATCGTCCGAAATCAGCTATGCAGCGCGAGTACGCCCTGTTCTTCCTCTTCAACGGGGTGGGTCTGCTCATCGAACTCGGCGTACTCGCCGCCGCGAAGTATGGTCTGGGCGTAACCGGCCTGCTGGCCCTCAACATCGCCAAGACCGGCGGCGTGGTGCTGGCCACCCTGTTCCGCTTCTGGTCCTACCGGACCTTCGTCTTCCAGCCCGCGGCGCCCACGCAGGCAACCCAACGCTGGCACGGCCTGCCACGTGACGAGTGGGACACGATGGCCGGCATGGACCCGGTGGCCGAGTTCGCCGAGTCCGTCACAGAGTTGGCGGAGAAGGAGGCCGCTTCCACCCGGCCGATGCAACCGAGACCGGCCCAGGTACGCCGGGAGGCCGAGCTGACGGCGGCGTTCGACGCCGAACTGGAGGCCGAGTTGGCCGCACAGCTACAACCGGCCCCGATTCCCCGCCGCCCCCGCCGCCGCTAGCCCCGCCGCCACTAGGCCCCGGCGCCCTTGTCACGCTCGGCGAGGATCTCGCGCAGTTCACCGTCACCGAGCGAATGCTTGTCGTGGAACGCCTCGACCAGCTCGTAGAGCTTCGTCTGGACCCGGTCCACCTTCGGCACGTCGGGCAACACGGACTGGCCACGCTCACCGGCCGACTCGATGGTGAGGGTTCCATAGCCCAACACCCGCCCGACGAACCGCTGGCCCATCGAGTGGTCGTTGACCCGGCTGAGCGGAATGTCCCGGCGTTCCCTGGAGAACACGCCGTGCTGGAGCACCACCCGCTCGTTGGTGAAAAGGTAGTGCGTGGTGCGCCAGACGACATAGGGCCACACCGCCAACCAGACGGCCGCCAGCAGCGCCAGCCCGCCGATCACCGCGAGCGTGATCGAACCGCCCCCGCCCGAAGGCAGGAACAGCACGCCGGTCGCCACTGCGGCGACGGCGAACACCAGCACCGCCACCGGGCCCATCAGGGCCTTCCAGTGCGGATGCAGGTGCAGCACGACGTGCTCATCTTCGGTCAGCACGTCTTCGGGGAACGCCACGGAAACCTCCTCGCAGGAACGGACGCGCAGACCGTAACCTCCCACCGCCACCCCCTCACATCCGCCACGCGGCTCGTTACCCGCAGGCCGGCGCAGGGCTAGCGGAGGTGTTTGAGATCCGCGGCGGCCAGGGGACGCTCACCGCTGGGTGTGGCGAGAATCAGCTGACCGTCGCGGTCGATGGCGGTGGCGGTGCCGGTCAGCTCCGTGCCGTCGGGCAGCAGCGCCCGCACCTCCCGCCCGATCGTGCCGCAGACCGCCAGGTACGCGTCCCGCAGGCCGCTGGCCACCGCGTCCCCACCGGCGGAACGCCATCGGGCGTACCAGTCGGCCACCGAGCGGAGCAGGGCCCGCAGCAGCGGATCCCGGTCGGTGGCCGCCGCGCCGGCCAGGTGCAGCGAGGTGGCCGTCAGGCCGGTCGGATGTTCCGGCAACTCGTCGGCGCGCAACGTGACGTTCAGCCCGATGCCGAGCACCACCGCGGGCGGATCACCCAGGCCCGGGCCGGGCACCCCCTCGGCGAGGATCCCGGCGCACTTGGCGCCCCCCACCAGCAGGTCGTTGGGCCACTTCAGGGTGGCGTCCAGCTCGGCCAACCGGGTCACCGCCTCGACCAGCGCCACACCGGCCAGCAACGGCAACCAGCCGTACCCGGCCGCAGGTGCCGGCAACCAACCCTGCTCCAACGCGGTCTCGCCGGGCCGCAGCAGCACACTGGTCGCGATGCCGGCACGCGGCGGCGACTGCCAGACCCGCCCGCGCCGCCCACGCCCGGCGGTCTGCCGCTCGGCGACCACCACCAGGCCCTCCGGCTCGCCCGCCCGGGCCGCCTCGGCGACGTCGGCGTTGGTGGAACCGGTCTCCACCCGCAGCTCCAACCGCGCCCACGGGCCGTAGGGCGCGATTAACGCCCGACGCAGCCGCACCGCCGACAACGGCGGCCGTTCAAGATCGGTGTACGGCGAACCTGGCATTCCGCCAGCCTACGGGCGAGCCGGTGAGGCGAACTGCACAGCGGCCACCACCTGAACCATCGTTATATTCCCAGGGTGACTACCGAGACCGGGACCAACATCCACAGCACCGCGGGCAAGCTGGCGGACCTGGCGCACCGGGTCGACGAGGCGGTGAACGCCGGGTCGGCCCGCGCCGTGGAGAAGCAGCACTCACGGGGCAAGAAGACCGCCCGGGAACGCATCGGGATGCTGCTCGACGAGGGCTCCTTCGTCGAGTTGGACGAGTTCGCCCGGCACCGGTCCACCAACTTCGGCCTGGCGAGAACCCGGCCCTACGGCGACGGCGTGATCACCGGCTACGGCACCGTCGACGGCCGGCAGGTCTGCGTCTTCGCCCAGGACTTCACCGTCTTCGGCGGCTCCCTCGGCGAAGTCTTCGGCGAGAAAATCGTCAAGGTGATGGACCTGGCCATGAAGATCGGCTGCCCGGTCGTCGGCATCAACGACTCCGGCGGCGCCCGGATCCAGGAGGGCGTGGCCTCGCTCGGCCTCTACGGTGAGATCTTCTTCCGCAACGTGCGGGCCAGCGGCGTGATCCCGCAGATCTCGCTCATCATGGGCCCGTGTGCGGGTGGCGCGGTCTACTCCCCCGCCGTCACCGACTTCACTGTGATGGTCGACCAGACCTCGCACATGTTCATCACCGGCCCGGACGTCATCAAGACCGTCACCGGCGAGGACGTCGGCATGGAAAAGCTGGGCGGTGCCCGTACCCACAACGCCCGCAGCGGCAACGCGCACTACCTCGCCACCGACGAGGCCGACGCGATCGACTACGTCAGGGCGCTGCTTTCGCACCTGCCGTCGAACAACCTGGACGAGCCACCGGTCTTCGACGCGCTGGCCGACCTGGAGATCAGCGACTCCGACCGGGAGTTGGACACCCTCATCCCGGACTCGGCGAACCAGCCCTACGACATGCACCGGGTGATCGAGCACGTGCTGGACGACGGGGACTTCCTGGAGGTCCAGCCGCTCTACGCGCAGAACATGGTGGTCGGCTTCGGCCGGGTCGAGGGCCGGCCGATCGGCGTGGTGGCCAACCAGCCGATGCACTTCGCCGGCACACTGGACATCGCGGCAAGCGAGAAGGCCGCCCGCTTCGTGCGTACCTGCGACGCGTTCAACATCCCGGTACTGACCTTCGTGGACGTTCCCGGCTTCCTGCCCGGCACCGGTCAGGAGTGGGACGGCATCATCCGCCGAGGCGCCAAGCTGATCTACGCGTACGCCGAGGCAACCGTCCCGAAGGTCACCGTCATCACCCGCAAGGCCTACGGCGGCGCGTACGACGTGATGGGCTCCAAGCACCTGGGGGCCGACCTCAACTTCGCCTGGCCGACCGCGCAGATCGCGGTGATGGGCGCGCAGGGCGCGGTGAACATCCTCCACCGGCAGGAGCTGGCCGCCGCCGAGGATCCGGCCGCCGTCCGGGCCGAGAAGATCGCCGAGTACGAGGACACCCTGGCCAACCCTTACGTGGCCGCCGAACGCGGTTACGTCGACGCGGTGATCCCGCCGCACGAGACCCGTACCCAGATCGTCCGGGCGCTGCGGGTGCTGCGGACCAAGCGCGAGACCCTCCCGCCGAAGAAGCACGGCAACATCCCGCTCTAGGTGTGAGGAAGGGTCTGTCACGCCTGGCGCGATCTCCACCGGGCCCGGAGAAACGGTCGACCGGTCCGCGGATGCCACTCCCTACCGTAGGCTAGCTCGGCATGATGCCGGCCTCGGCGAGCAGTGGACCGGCCAGCATCAGGCCACCCACCACCAGCACGGCGGCGTTGACCAGGCCGAAGAGGACCACCCAGAAGAACGCCGGGAGCGGGGTGATCCCCGCCAGCTGGTCCGCGTCGGAGGCCGGCATCCCCCGCCGGGAACGCAGCCGCTGCAACTCCACCACTGGGCGTACGCCGCCGAGCAGCAGGAACCACACGCAGGTCCAGGCGAAGGCAGCCTGCACCTGCGGGGTGGCGTACCAGGAGACGGCGAGCACCACGCCGCCGGTGACCAGCAGCGAGAGCATCCCGAACACGTTGCGGATCATGATCAGCATGGCCAGCAGCAGGGCCACGGCGACCCAGAGCAGCAGGGTGATCCGGTTGCCGGCGAGCAGCCACGCCCCACCCAGGCCGACCAGGGGCGGGGCGACATAGCCGGCGAGCAGGGTCAGCACCATGCCGGGGCCGGTGGGGTGGCCGGCGGAGAGCGTCAGCCCCGAGGTGTCCGAGTGGAGCCGGATGCCGCGCAGCTTGCGTCCGGTGAGCACGGCGACCAGCGCGTGACCGCCCTCGTGCGCGATGGTGATCGCGTTGCGGGCGATCCGCCACGGCAACCGGGTGAGCACGACCAGCAGCGCGACGAGGCCGGTGAGGAGCACCAGCAGCGGCGGCGGGTCGGGCTGCGCGCCGAGCAGGCGGTCCCAGAACTCGGTCATGCCCTCGATCGACACCATGGGGCGGGAGCCTACCGCCCCCGCGTTGCTCACCAGGTGGGCCCACACCACACCAACCACACAGAGAGTTCTTTACATCTCTTGCCTCGGAGGGCCACGCCTGCCGATCAGTCCTGGCGGTCCGGCACGAACTCACGGAAGATCATCTCGAAGTTGTCGAGGTTGGCCGCCCAGTCCTTGTTCGCGACCTCCCAGCGCAGGGCGAAGCCCCGGTTGCTGGCGGGGACGAAAGCCCGGTTGCGGACCCGGATCCGGGTGTTGTCGCGGTCTTCGAGCCAGTCCCAGTCGGCACAGGTCCGCCACTTGCAGTCGAGCGGCGAGATACCGATGAACTCGTAGTTGCGCACCAGGTTCTTCCGGGCCGGCTCGATGCTTCGCCAGTCTGCTTCGGCGTCCCGCTTGGGCGTGTCGGTACGGTCGATCAGCAACTCCCGGACGCCGTCCGGTTCCTGGTAGATGACCGAGGTGCCGTTGGTGCTGCGCCGCCAGCCGTCCGGCACCGGCACCTTGAAGCCCACCGGGTCGGTCCGCAGCGTCCACCCCGGCGGCACGCCACCGGCCGGCTGGGTGGGGCTGGGGGAGATCGACGGGCTGGCCGAGGCGGACGGGCTCAGGGTGCCGGTCGGTGGCGGGGCGGCCGGTTCGGAGGACGCCGACGCGGGGGCGGTCGGCGTGCCCGCGCCGCCCTGCGGAGTCTCGTCTCCATCGTTGCCGCTGGTCAGCAGCGGCACCCCCACCACCAAACCGAGCAGCAGCACCGCGACCAACGCGCCGACGAGCACGACGCGGCGGGTCCGCTCCGACCGAAACTGCCCGGCGGTGAAGAGGGAGCCGCGCACCGGTCCCGGGCTGACCGGTGCCGCCGGCATGAGCGAGGTCGGCTGCTGAGGCGCCGCGCCGGTGGACTCGCCCGTCGACAGGCCAGTGACGTCCGGGGTCGCCTGGTCGCCCGTCGCGGTTGCCGGCGTGGTCTGCGTGTTCCGCAGCCCGGCCTGACCTTTGGGTGCCGCAGCCGCATTGCCCGGCGCGCTACCGCCGGACGAAGGGGGCTCCGTCTGCACTACAGGTGGGGTGGCGGAATCGGCTGGTCTACTGCCCGACTCAGCCGGCTGGCCGTCGGTCTGGGCGGCTCCGTCCGACGGGCCGTCGGTCTGAGCGGACCTGGTGGTCCCGGCGCTTGACTCCGTTGCCGTCGAGGTCCCGTCAGCACCGGTGACGGCGGCGTCGACCTTCGCTGTCGGCTCGGCATCCGAGCCGCCAGCCAGGGCGACCTTGGCAGTCGCGGCGGCCTCCGAGCTGTGCTGGGTACCGGTCGACTGGTCCTGACCGGAGTCATCCGCTGCGGCTGCGGCCAGCGGTCCGGAAGCTGGTGGCGTGCGCGGCGCTGGCGGGGTGACCGGCGTCGCCGGCCGCTCACCGGACGGGCGCGGCGCCGGCACCAGCGTTGGGCGCGGCTCGCGTGGCCCGTTCGGCCCGGGCCGGCGTACGCCGCCGAGCAGTGAGATTCCCCGGGCACGCCGGCCGCTGGCCTTACGCAGCATCCGCTCGGCCGACTCGGCGGTGATCCGCTCCTGCGGGTCCTTGCGGAGCAGCCCGGCGAGCACCTGCTTGAGCGGCCCGGCGTTACGGGCCGGCGGCACCGCCTCGGTGGCGAGAGCGGCCAGGGTGCCGATCGCCGACGGCCGCGCGAACGGGGACTTGCCCTCCACGGCGGCGTAGAGCGTGGCGCCCAGCGACCACAGGTCGGCCTCCGGCCCGGCGGTGCCGTCGCGGGCCCGTTCCGGCGCGATGTACGCCGGCGAGCCCAGCACCATGCCGGTGCGGGTGACGTTGGGGTCACCGGGAATCGTGGCCAGCCCGAAATCGGTCAGCACCACCCGGCCGTCGTCGCCGAGCAGCACGTTACCGGGCTTGACGTCGCGGTGCATGATGCCGGCCTTGTGCGCGGCTTTCAGCGCGTTCAGCACCCCCAGCCCGATTTCGACGGCCTGGTCAGACGGGACCGGACCATCCGCGGCGAGGGCGTCCTGCAACGACCGGGACGCCACGTACTCCATGACGATCCACGGGTCGCCGTCGGTGCGGAGCACGTCGAAGATGCGTACCACGTTGACGTTGTTGAGTCGGGCGATGGCGCGGGCCTCGCGCAACGAGCGCTCGCGCATCTCGCGGCGCTCGTCGTTGGTCAGGCCCGGCGGCGGAACCAACTCCTTGATCGCGACATCGCGGTGCAGCACCTCGTCGCGCGCCCTCCATACCCGACCCATGCCGCCCTGACCGAGCGGCGAGATGAGCCGGTACCGGTCGGCGACGAGTTGGGGGGCTGGTTCTGACATCGCTGAGACGGTACCCGGCAGGGCCGACGGTCACACCGCCGGCACGCCACTGTACGAAAAGGTCACGTCCATCCGGCGTACGCTGGGTGCCATGTATGTCGAGGAGCCGCTGTTCCGGGTGGTGCGCGGCGTGCCGACGGCCGAGGAACTGGCCGCGCTGGTGGGCACGATCGTCGTCCGGGCCCACCCGTCGGCGGAGCCCGCACCGATGCCGACATCGTCGTGGGCGCGCAGTGGACGCCCGGCGGGCCGGGCGCTGACACCCGGTGCCGGAGCGTGGCGCGCCTCCGGTCTGCCCCGCTGACAATCCGGTACACCACCTCGCCACCGGCCAGCAGGCGACGGCGCCACGCGGGGGCTGCCGGGGCGACATCCAGCGTCTAACCTCACTCAGGGGAACGGGGCCGTGACAGGTGGGAGGGCCGATGATCCCTGCGGAGGATCGACCAGCGTCCTGGTTGGGCAGTTACGGCGGCGTCGAGGCGGACATCCGCAAGATGCGGGAGTTCGCCGACAGGCTACGTGCCGAGGTGGAGAGCAACTATGCACCATCCCTGCGCTACATCGCCGACGACATGGTCACCGAGGTACCCAATCCGGCCGACGCGTTCATCGAGCTGGTGCATTTCATGCGGGCACACCAGGAGACCCAGCAGGCGGCAACCAACGCGGTCTGGGGCGTCGGCGACACGACCGGCCACCTGGCGGAAGCCGCCAAGATCGTGGCCGACCAGTACGGCGACGCCGACGCCTTCTCGGCGGCCCGGCTAGCCGACATCCAGCGGGCGTTCGGGCGGGCCGGTGTGCTACCCGCCCAGCCCGCATCCTCGCCGTCGCCGACCGGACCAACCGGCGGCGACACCACGGGTCAGGTGGTGCTCCCATGAGAGATCCGGGTCTCGGCCGCAGCGGCGGCCTCACCGACTGGTACCTGATGAACGTGGCCGACATGTGGGCCTGCCTCCAGGACCACGACACCGAGAACCACTGGCGGCACGTCGCCGGTTGGCGCAAGGTCGGCGAGCTTGCCGGACAACACCTCGGACGACTCAGGACGTACCGCGAAAGCCTCGCCGACGCCTGGCCCCCCGAGACCAACGCAGCGTCCCGCGCGTACCTCGCCGAACTGGATGCGCTGATCGATCAGACACAGCGCACCCACGACGTCGCCGCCAGCAACCAGACCGCCCTGTCCGTGGCGACCCAGGCCCTCACCAGCACCCGCGCCAAAATCAAGAAGATATACGACGAGTACGCCGGCAAACTACAACTGAAACGAGCCTGGGAAGAAACGGCAGCCGACCCCAAAGCCGCCGCCGGCAGCCGCGCGAGCCAACCACCGGTGACCGACTCCGACCTGGAACACCTGAACGTCCAGGCACGCGGAATCATGTACGGACTCAGCGGCGAACTACAACAAGCCCAAGCCCAACTCCGCTACCCCCGAACCCCGACCTCTATTTATCCCGCCAGAGATCAGCCTTCCTTCGAGCATCATTCCATTTCAGGGAACTCTGCCCCGATCATTCCGCCTATCGTGCCAGCACCTTCGTACACACCCGCAAAATTTGCCAAGACTCTACCACCCACGGCAGGTCAATCGGTTCCAACTCCCATCCCCCTGAATGCAGGACCGATACTTACTGGCGCTAGCCCCAGTCCCGCTCCCGCCGTCTCCAATCCCACCCTTCCGACTACGATTCCGGCCCTTACGTCCCCAAACGTAGCCACTCCGCCAACGCGAATTCTTTCTACGCCGCAGGACCCTATACGACCCGGCCGAGTCAGCCAACCGACCAGTCGTGGACCGAATGCGACGCCTCGGGTGACGCCACCCGGAGGACTAATCGGCGGAAGTTCAGGGCCAGGACTCAGTCAACCTACAGCAGATGGGGGGCAACTTCGAAGAGGCAATCCCATAGGTGGTGTAATCGGCGGTGGTAGCGCCGGCACCGGCCCTAGTGGCGCCGCTGGTTCACGCCCAGGTAGTGGCCGGGGAATCGGCGGCTCTTACACTTCACCCATCGGCGGCTCCCCGCACTTAGGCTTTTCAAACACCAGCACAATTGGCCGCCTACCGAAAGAATCATATCGACGCAGCAGCAACGAGCCACGTCGCTGGGATCCGGACGACCCGTGGCAAACAGACAAAGGCGTTGATCCTGTAATCCTGCCGCCCGATGAGGACGGTCCAACGGACCCGGGACCAGCAATTGGCTTAGACAGGTGAGATTTCATGGCGAGAAGGCACTTTGCCTGTCGTTGTTCATTGCAATGCTGACCGCACCAACAATTTCCCGCCCCCCCGCCGAGACGGAGGCCCTATCGCCGCGCGCCAACATTTATGATATTCGTGGCAGGCAGTGGCATCTCGACTATCTATCAGTGCGCCAGGTGCATAAATTAAGCCAGGGCGAAGGCGTTATGGTTGCCGTAGTAGACACCGGAGTCCATCCACATCCCGACTTGCGCGGCAATCTCGTTGCGGGCACATCCGTATTGCACGGAGACAGAAGCAACGGGCAACAAGATAGAGACGGCCACGGAACAGGCATGGCAGGGCTTATATCCAGCCACGGACGCCCTGCCGGGAAAGGCGCCCTAGGGATCGCACCCAAAGCGAAAATTTTGCCGGTCCGCTTCAAGCTAGACGGCCCACTAGGAACAGCTACAGACCTTAGTCAGGCCATTGAGTACGCGATTAGCCGAAAGGCCCAGATAATTAGCATTTCTTCTGCCGGAGCCGCCAACCTTGCCTTACAGCGGGCAATACAGTCAGCCGCCCGAGCCGACGTGGTAGTTGTGGCAGCCGCCGGCAACATACCAGCCGACCGGCATGTCGGATTTCCTGCGGCTTATCCGAATGTTATTGCCATTGGCGGGATCGATCGGGGCGGAAAACATACGAGAATATCCGTAAGCGGGCCAGAAGTCGACCTGGTCGCGCCAGCGGTTGAGATCTATAGCACCAACTTCGACGGCGGATATCGAGCGGGCACGGGGACGTCGGGGGCGGCGGCGATTGTGGCTGGGGCGGCGGCCTTGATTCGGGCGAAGTATCCATATCTGCCGGCTGATGAGGTGGCGCACCGATTGACTGCGACGGCGATCGACAAGGGGCCGCCGGGGCGGGACGACCAGTACGGGTACGGGGTCATCGACCTGGTGGCGGCGTTGACGGCAGACGTACCGCCGAGGGGTTTCGGGTCGGTGCCGGCGACGCCTGGCGGCGGTGGCCCGACTACGGCGGAGGCCGGCGGGCCGCGAACTGGCGAGAATCGGGCGGCTACGGTGCGCGGGCTGGTCACGCTCGGCGTCCTGCTCGCGGCGGGCGGCGCCTGGGCGTTGGTTTTGCGCCGACGACGCAGATCCGCCGATCCGCCGCCGCGGATCAGCCGGTGAGGCGCCGGAAGCCTGGCGCGGCTGACTGCCGGGCGACGTCGGTTGGTGCGGCAAGGGGACGTCGGTGGATCAACGAGAGCGGCGGGTACGTGTTGTCTTCTGAATTATGCATCGCCCCGAGGCCGAGCCGGTGGTCTCCAGAGAGCAGCAGCGGAACCGGGGGTCTCGATCGGGGCGGGGCGTGCGGCCGGGGGGCCAGTAGCCGGTAACGTCGGAGGGTGCCTGATGTCATGCCGCTCCGTATCGTGCTCGCCTCGGCGAGCCCGGCCCGCCGCAAGTCCCTCCAGAATGCTGGTATCGAGCCGGACGTGCTGGTCAGCGGCGTCAACGAGTCCCTGGTGGTGGCCGAGCAGGCGGAGGATCTCTGCCTGGAGTTGGCCCGGCTGAAGGCGCAGGCCGTGCTGGGCCGGCTACGGACCACCGACTACGAGCGCACCCTCGTGCTGGGATGCGACTCTGTGCTCGCCTTCGACGGAGAGATTCTTGGCAAACCCGACGATTCGGCGGAGGCCGTCCGGCGGTGGGAGCGAATGCGAGGGCGCAGCGGAGTGCTGCACAGCGGCCACTGTCTCATCGACATTGACGCGGGGCGTCGTGCGGAGGCTGTGGCCTCCACGGTGGTCCACTTTGCCGACATCAGCGACCACGAGATCGCAACCTACGTGGCTACCGGCGAGCCGCTGGCGGTAGCCGGCGCATTCACGATCGACGGGCTGGGCGGGCCGTTCGTGGAACGAATCGAGGGCGACCCGGGCACAGTCGTCGGGCTGTCCCTGCCCCTGCTGCGGCACCTGATCGCCGAACTTGACCTACAAATCACCGATCTATGGACGAAGATCGCGCCCGGTAACCAGATGGTCGAACCACTCAGTTAGTTTTCGAGCATGACACTCAAGTCGATTCCGCTCACCGACGATCTACACACCTACCTTGTCGCGCACGGCGCGCCACCGGACGAGGTCGTCCGCGACCTCACCGAGGAGACGCTGGCCGTGCTGCCGGAGCACGCGTCGATGCAGGTCGCCCCGGAGCCAGGGCCGTTGCGTTCTCGCTCGGCAAGCCGGTGAGCTGGGATGATGCTGGGTGATTGGCCTGTGTGGAGGCGGTTGAAGCGGGTGAAGCCCTCAAGGTGATCATGGAGTTTCTCTAG